>CAIUHB010000217.1 GCA_903898855.1 uncultured Actinomycetes bacterium
CTGCTGGTCGAATTGATGGTGTCTATGGCGACCGAAACTTGGTCTGCTCATGTCTTCCAATCGAAGATTTGGCTATCAATTAGAACCCAAGTTCTGGGAACGGGCGGGGAGTAGAACTCTTCGCCCTCTTAATTCGTAGTTGACATAATCTAGATTATCGGCGATAAACCTAAAGGTAGATAACGGGTAGTTGACCTGAAAATGCCTCCAAAAACGGCTTTAAATGGCTCCTAAGAAGCTCTCTCTTTATTGTTGATCACCAATTAAGGGCTGAGATTAACCGGTCAATACTGGCTCCAAGGCCATAATCATTCTTGTATTGATAAATCTCATCCAGGCTAGGCGGAGCTTTTGGTAGTGAAAAATCGACTTTTGGCAGGTCAATATCTTTGGCGCAATGAACCAAAGTTGGCGCTATCGCGGCATAGTCGGCCGACTCCAAGAGCTTCTTCCGCAAATTAGGGGTAAGTCGCTCATCCTCGGAATTGGCCGCCGCCATGACCTCTTCCATCGAAGTGAACATATTCGCAATGGCTGCGGCACCTTTCTCGCCGATACCTCTAATTCCGGGTAATCCATCTGAGGCGTCTCCGCGAATCATGGCGAAAAGTGCATATCTATCTCCAGGAATTCCATACTTCTCGGCAACAAATTTAATATCTACCAAGTCGTGGTTAGTTATTCCTTTGGCGAGGTAAACAACTTTTACATCGCGTTTGTCGTCAACCAATTGAAAGAGATCTCGATCTCCAGTAACAATTCGAGTTGGACCCTTTTCGCGGATAGCCAAAGTCGCCATCACATCATCGGCTTCGTAATCATCAGCACCAATAAGTGGAATCCCGAAACTTTCCAGAACATCTAAAAGAATAGGAATTTGTGGGGAGAGTAGATCTGGTTCTTCCTCCTCCCCTTCAGCATCGACCCGATTGGCCTTGTATCCAGGAAAGAGATCGGTTCGCCAAGTAGGACGCCAATCCCCTTCAATACAGGCAACTAAACGTGTTGGGCGATAAACGCCTAAAAGGCGGGCGGTCATATCTAAATATCCTCTGATGGCGTTTACAGGTGTGCCATCAGGAGCGGTCAGCGTATCTGGCATTCCGTAATAAGCGCGATACCAAAGTGATGCGCTATCTAAAAGCATTAAAGTCATATCAACGCTCCTGCATAAACAACAACACCACGATCAATAGCAAGTAGTGCTTTGGAGATGACCTCATCCAGCTCGGGAGCAGCAATCGCAATCTGTCGAAGTAAATCGATATTTTGCTTCATTGAGCGCACAAAATCTCCAACCGTTAACTCGGTTCCCTTTAGGATCGCTGAAAGTGAATGGCCACTCGCCCATCGCCAAGACGCCCAACAAAAACCAAAATCCGGTTCCCGCAACGGTTCCAGTCGTAAGTCAATCTCAGCTTCGTGAATTTTTCGCCAGATTCGAAGCACATCCGTAAGAACCTGCGCTACCTCTCCCCTAGGGATTTTTGGCTCGGCTTCGCGTCGCGCCTCATACTGAAAGCACGATACGACGGAAACTATCTCGGCGGGTGAGAGTGAGTTCAATATGCCAGACCGGATGACTTCGGCGACTAGGAGATCGGTTTCACCGTAAATCTTTGAGAGGAGTTTTCCTTCTGGAGTGATTTCATCATTTTTGATATATCCAAAGTTGTCGAGCATAACCTTTATCAAATCAAATCTGCGTGCAATTACATGAGTTCGGTTATCAACGCGTTCTGCAAGTCCCTTGCTCTCACGGCGCAGACGATCAATTCGTTCGGTTTGGCGCGCATGTGTTTCGCGGTCTGGACACGAGTGGCATGGATGTGCCCGCATCTCTTTGCGGAGTTCAGAAATTTCAATCTCTATCGCAACTCTGGTGCGTTTGGATTTGAAATCTACGCTCGACTCCAGTTCTCGGATCTTGGAACGCAGCAGACCGTACTCCAAGAAATCTCCCATATGACAACTAACTTCATTCTCTAACTTATCCATCGCCTCTCCGTTGCGACGAATCTGTTTTGCTAAACCAACAACCGCTTTATCGGCTTGAAATTGCGCAAACGATGATTCAAGTGAACTTCTGGCGCGCTCTGATCCGAATTGTGAAATCAGATTTATCGTCATGTTGTAGGTTGGTTTGAATGAACTTTTGAGTGGATACGTTCGAGTCGAGGCAAGTCCGGCCACGCCTGCCGAATCGACATCACGACTCCACAGAATCACCGCATTGCCTTCAATATCAATTCCGCGACGCCCTGCTCGTCCGGTGAGTTGGGTGTACTCCCCCGGTGTGATGGCTACATGACCTTCACCATTCCATTTAAAAAGCTTTTCCAATACGACGGTACGGGCCGGCATATTAATTCCCAGCGCCAAGGTCTCGGTAGCGAAAACTGCTTTCACTAAACCTTGCTGAAAAAGCTCTTCTACCGTCTCTTTAAATGCGGGAAGTAGTCCAGCATGGTGCGCCGCTATTCCACGCTCCAAGGACTCCGCCCATTCGTGATAACCGATGACGAATAAATCTTCTTCTGGGAGATGATTAGTTTTCGCATGGATGATCTCCCTGATGCGAGAACGCTCCTCCGCCGTTGTGAGTTTTAGACCAGCGGATATGCATTGATGCACTGCTGCATCACATGCTTTTCTGGAGAATATAAAGGTAATTGCCGGCAGTAAACCCTGTCGATCGAGTTTTTGAATA
This sequence comes from uncultured Actinomycetes bacterium, assembly GCA_903898855.1. The sequence continues at coordinate 2,711 of CAIUHB010000217.1, forward strand.
ACATCAGCTCGGCCAAGCTGCTTAATCGATGGCGCAACGCTGTCATTGCTCACCCAAGATTTAGCGCGATCCTTGCCACCGCCATATCGGGTACGAACATGCCGAACAGATTCCTTTTCAAGCCGAATAATCTCCGGATTAACCTTTCCTTCATCGACGAAGAGATCAAGTAGATGGTGACCAAAGAGAACATGTTGATACAAAGGAACAGGTCGAACTTCGCTAACAATTACCTTGGTCTCACCTCGGACCGTCTGTAGCCAATCACCGAACTCTTCGACATTGGAGACAGTCGCTGAGAGCGCTGCTAATGAGACGCTCTCTGGCAGGTGAATCAAAATCTCTTCCCATACCGCCCCACGGAATTTGTCAGCCAAGTAGTGAACTTCATCCATTACGACATATCGCAATTTAGTCAACGTAGATGAATTAGCGTAGATCATATTTCGCAGAACTTCGGTCGTCATGACGACTATCTGTGCCTCTGAATTAAATGTTGTATCTCCGGTCAATAGCCCAATATTTGACTCACCATACATTTGGCAGAGATCTTGATACTTCTGATTAGAGAGTGCCTTTATTGGAGTTGTGTAAAAACATTTTGTTCCAGTCTTCATTGCCAGATGGGCGGCAAACTCTCCGACAATCGTTTTACCGGCACCGGTCGGTGCAGCAACAAGTACAGAATGACCATCTTCCAAAGCATGGCAGCCAGCCACTTGGAACGTATCAAGCGGGAAGTCGATGGTTTCCGAGAAGGCCAAGGTCATTGGGTGCCCTTGTTTTACGCGAGAAGCGGCGTAGCGTTCAGCGGGCGATAAGGTCATGAGGAGGACCACGTTAGCAGCGACCGAGGCTTTGCTTGAACACGAAAGGCTTCGCTGCCGAGGTACTCACCATCAGCATAGGCAAGTGCGCTGGAGTTAATTTCTATTTCCGCACCTCGATAGAAATCAATCGCGGGGTGAGAGACATGGGCCCCTTTAAATACCTTGGGAAATACTTTGAGCAGCTCGAACTTGGAGACTGGCTTAATGATCATCACATCGAGTAAACCATCGCATCTATCGGCATGCGGAATCACTTTCATTCCCCCGCCATATGAACGCCCATTTCCAATCGTTACCATCATTGCTCGAGTATTAATAATTTGGCTATCTATCGTGAGCGAATAATTGATGGCCTCAAATTTAGGCAGCTCAAGCAGCGTTGCGATTTTATACTTAATAGAACCTTTAATCATTGTGAATGAATTAGCTCGTTGATTTACGACTGAATCAAATCCAGTGCTCATTATTTGACCAAACCACCGGTCTTCATTTATCTGAGCAAGATCTATCGCCTCCGGTTCCACCTCGGTGATAGTTCTCCATATCTCAGTTGCATTTGTGGATAACAAATTGCAATTGCGAGCGAAATCATTCCCAGTACCGGCGGGAACGACGTAGAGCGGAATGCCGGATTCTGCCAGTGCTTGTAGTGCGAGGTGAAAGAGTCCATCTCCTCCGATGGATATAACAACGTCTGGTGGAAATGAAATAGCTTTCCTTAAGGTATCAAGGCTCTTTGCTGCCGACCCTTCCGAGATAACGGTGCATGTGAAATCGAATAGAGGAGCAACGGAGAGCAGATCCTTTGCGATGTTTTCGGCCTTGCCTCTGCCGGAGTGTGGATTGACAAGCAAGATTGCGCGTTTGCTCATGATTAAAATGGCGAACGCTTAGCCTTGCGCCGATCTAGAAACAGAGCAATTACTCCAGCCCCAAAATAGAAAAACAATAGAGGTAGGGCAAGTAGCGACATTGTTAGAGGATCCCCCGTAGGTGTGAACATCGCAGTGAATAGTGTTATCAGGAATATGGCAAGGCGCCATGGTTTAAGGATGGATCTTCCGCTGAGAACTCCAATTAAATTGAGCGAGAGCAAGAAGACCGGCAGCTCGAAAGCCCCGCCAAAGAGCAGAATGACTCGTAGGACAAAATCCAGATAATCATCGAACCTGACAAGGTTAGTTAAAGAATGCGGAGTAAATCCAAGCAGAACACGAACCGCGATTGGCAAAATCGTGTAACCAATCCACGCGCCTAGCGCGAAAAATGGGATGGCGAATAGAATAAAAAGTAATGAACGCCTCTTCTCCCGGCCGTGAAGACCCGGGGCGATAAAAGCCCATATTTGGTAGATCCAGATTGGAGCCGAGAGTATGAGTCCGACCAGGATAGAGACCTTGATCTGTAAATTTAACGGACCAAGAACACCATTTATATAGAGAATTCCACAATGCGAGGCAGCATGAGTGTTCTCGATCTTGAGTTCGCAAAATGGTGATGCAAGTTTGGTGATTATTGGATGATAGTAAATCCAACCCACGACTGATCCAGCTAAAATTGCGAGGGCTGCGAAAACTACCCGCTTGCGAAGTTCGCGAAAATGTTCAATCAGGGGCATGCGCCCGTTCACTGGCGTAGCCATGTAAATATAGGCTAAGGATTAAGCCTTAGGCTCCTCGTCGCTCTTATTTTTCTTTTCCACATCCTTCTCCCCCTTCATCTCTTCTTTGAAAATCTTGAGTGATTTTGCAAGAGATTTTGCGGAGTCAGGAAGGCGCTTGGCACCAAACAGGACAATCACAACGAGAAGAAGAATAAGAATATGGCTTGGTTCGCGTAGAAACATCATCTTCCTTTGTTCGAGTGATAGGGCTAAATAATAGCCTATGTGGGGTTGCAGGCGCCGGCCTACTGATAGAGCTTCAAGCCCGCTCTAGCCTGTTCGCGCACTGTCTCAGCAAGTTGGCTTGGAGCAATTGCGACAATGCCATCGCCAAATATCAGCAGCATCCGGCTGATCCAATGAAGGTCGACAAAATCTGCTTGGACCCTAGTTCCAGCTTCAGACCTTTCCATTTCCTCAAATATCTCGGAGTGTTGTTCTAAAAAGAGTTGAGCTTTTCGTTTGATCAAGAGTTCTACTCGATGCAGGGGTTCCTCGCTTGAGACACCTGACTTCTTTGGCCCTGGTGCGGCAACTATTTCAACGCCTAATATTCGATCCACTCTGAAAGTCTTCACCGTCGAGGAATCGTATTCCCAGGCATCTAGATAGAAGTGCGCCGAAAAGTATCGAATTTTCTGTGGTGCAATTATTCGCAGACTCCTGGAATCGCTATGAGCTGAAATGTATTCAATGCGTAAAGTGAGGGAATCCTTAATCGCCCTCTCAATTTCAGGCAAATGATCTGGTTTTGGAATCTCAGCGACCATTATTGAATGACTCTCTGAATTAAGCGTTTTGATAGCTCGATTGAGCTTCTCTTGCAGAATTCGGATATCTACGGTCAGTCGATCACCTTCACCACGAAGCTGAGCCAAAGTTTCGAGCGCAATCGCCAGAGAGACCGCCTCTGGCTTGGTGAGAGTTCTGGGTTTGTCTAAAACTTGTGGATCAGCAACTGTTACATAGTCATCGTCAAAATGAATATCAATCATCTCTAAGGTGGAATAACTCGGGAGCCCGCACATAAAGACCATATTTAGATCAGCGAGAATCTGCTTCGGATTGGAATCAAACTCCGCTGCTAATTCCTCGATGGAAACCCCAGGATTCTCAACGATAAAAGGAACTAGATCAAGTGCGCGAGCTGTGCGCGTAAGGGCGGTATCGCTCATGACGTCAACTCGGTTAATCGTTCAATCACGCGTTGGCGAAGATCTTGTGGTTCCAGAATTTCAACGTATGGCGTGTTCCACAGGATTTCATCAAGAAATTGGTGCGGCGATTCAAATTCGATTTCGAAGATATCAAAGTCGGCCTCGCTGAACTTCAAATTTCCCATCTCTCGCAAAGTAGTGGCCCGCTCTCTGAGCAGCCGCACCTGCGCGACTTGTAATTTCTCGTCACCTCGAAAAAAGTCAACCTTTTTAAGGTCGAAGTCAGAGGGAAGATGGAAGCTGCCGGCTTTTCCATAGATGTTGATATCGCCTTGGATTCGAATTAACTTGAAGATACGGATTTGGCTCACTTCCACATCTTGACCAACTAGGTACCAAGAACCACTACGAAAACTTAGAGCAAACGGATGAACTTTCCGCTTTCGGCTATCTTTTGATGCGTACTCAAAATCAATGGCTTGGCGCTTCTCTATTGCTTCTGAAATAAGTAAAAGATTTGAATCCGGCTGCTCAACCTTCGCCTCCAGAACGCCCACATCGCTGAAGTCAGCGGGTATGCCTAGTGATTTCAGTTTTCGCAAGGCTTTTTGGGCGCTCTCACTCAGCGCCGAATCGCGCCAAAGGCTTGCTGCTAAAGAGAGTAGCGCTACATCCTTTGAAGAGAGATCAGAGATTCGCAGTGCGTATGAGCTAGGCAGAATTCGATATCCCAATTCATCGTCAAAGAAAGGGTCAATACTCTCGACTTGAATTTCTATACCGAGCTGGCGCAACTCATCCTTGTCGCGTTCAAACATACGCTCTACGGTTGCTGGGTTTTCGTGATAGCCCTCGTAACCTTCAACCGAAGTCAAAATTTCACTCTTGGTAAGCAACCGCTTAGTTGCGAGCAAAGCCAAGGTGAGATTAATTAGTCGAGCAGGCTTCTTGTCACCTGACTTTGAATCGCTGCCCATGAGCCCAGAGTATTCGCTGAAAGCCTCAATAGTGAAGATTTGCTAAACTTTGAGGATGAAAATAAGTAGATTTCAACGATATGGATTGACCTCTGTAGCGCTTATTGCGCTGGCCGCGCTAACTGGTTGTACAACAGATGGTGGCGCTTCACCTTCCGCCAAACCGAATAATTCCTCCCAACAAGAATCGAGTGGTCCTATGAGTGTTGATGCATCTAAATACATAACAGTTACCGGCGCCGCTGGATCAGCTCCGACGCTTGGCGCTCCTCACGGCACTCCACCTACCGAATTGGTAGTAAGTGATATTTATACAGGCAACGGAACAGCGGTAACCGCAGCATCGACCCTGACCGTTCACTACACACTCCTAGCGTGGTCTACCGGAAAGGTTGTGGAAAGTTCTTGGAGCGGTGGTGCTCCCGCAACCTTCCCATTGGCAAATGTGATTCAAGGTTGGCAACAAGGGCTTCCGGGCATGAAGGTAGGCGGTCGACGCCTTTTGATAATTCCACCTTCGCTTGGATATGGATCACAAGCCTCCGGACCGTTAGCCGCTAACGAGACACTTGTCTTTGTAGTTGACCTGATCGCAGTCAAGTAAAGTTAGTAAATATTAAGCCTCATCTTCTTTAATACCGTAGGCGCCCTTGGATGGGCGTCTACGTCTGGCCGGCGCAATCGTTCCCGGAGCTAACCTTCTGGCAAATATGAGAAACCCTGTATGTCCAATCATTCGATGTTGTGGGCGTACCGCTAAACCTTCGTGGTGCCATCCGCGAACGATAGTTTCGGAACTCTCTGGTTCGGTGAAGTTGGCACTCTCTTTAATCGCTTCAGCAGTAGCGGAGAGTTGAGTAGTGGTAGCAACATAAGCCAAGAAAACTCCACCAGCTTCAAGAACGCTACTAGCCATTTCGACGCATTCCCATGGAGCGAGCATGTCCAAAATCACTCGATCATATTTCTTCTCATGCACAGCTTCCTGAACTGCCCCCACGGTAAGTGACCAATTTGATGGAGCCTCTTTGAAGTAATGAGTAACGTTTTTTCGAGCGATTTCGGCAAATTCATCGCGCTTCTCATAGGAATCAACTACTCCTTCTGGTCCGACTGCTCGCAAGAGTGAGATGGTCAGCGCTCCGGAGCCAACTCCAGCTTCCAGCACTCGCACACCCGGTGCGACATCAGCCATTCCAACAATCATGGCCGCATCTTTCGGGTAAACAATCGTTGCGCCGCGAGGCATGGAGAGCACGTAATCAGTTAGCAAGGGTTTAAATGCGAGGAATTTGAGGCCTCCAGTAGTTTCAACAACACTACCTTCAGGTTTTCCAATTACTTCATTATGAACAAGCCACCCGTTATGGGTATGCCATTCTTGATTAGGCTGCAAGGTAATTGTATGCATCTTGCCTTTTGCATCTGTCAGCTGAACTCGGTCTCCGACTTGGAATAAAGGTGAAGGCTTTGGAGTTTTGCTCATTATCGAATTCTACTTCGCATCAACGAAGAGTTGTGCCAACTCCTCAAGTGTGGCTC
>CAIUHB010000218.1 GCA_903898855.1 uncultured Actinomycetes bacterium
GATGGCTCCAAAATCGAAATCACAGTCGGCACCTATCGCACACCTTCTGGTCAGATCATCGACCGGGTGGGCATCACTCCTGATTTGATTGCAACAGAGGATCAAGACCTCCCTAAGGCGTTGCAGGTGCTTGGTGGCTTAGCTGCGCTTGATACTGGGAAAAACTCAACCGGTAAGTAACTAGTACCCTTAGCCTCTAGATATTCAAAGGGTTCTCGAATGGGCAAAATATTCGAGGAATTATTAGAAGAATGGAGGTGGTCACGATGGTAAAAGAGCTGGGGAAAAAGCTCATTGCGCAGAACAAGAAAGCACGTCATGACTACTCCATTGAGGATGTCTATGAGTGCGGGATTGTTCTCTCCGGCACCGAAGTGAAGTCACTTCGCGCCGGGCGGGCATCCCTGATTGATGGCTTTGCGATGGTCAATAACGGGGAGATGTGGCTCAGCGGAGTACATATTCCGGAATACACAGAGGGAACGTGGAATAACCACACTCCTCGTCGCGAGCGAAAGCTTTTGATGCACAAAAAAGAGATCGACAAACTGGCTGCCTTGACCAAACAAGGTGGTCTCACACTTGTGCCACTTTCCCTGTACTTCAAGGATGGAAAGGCCAAGATTGAACTAGCTTTGGCCAAGGGTAAGAAGTCCCACGATAAGCGCGCTGCGCTAATGGAGCAGCAGGCTACTCGCGAAGTGAATCGTGAACTCTCACGCCGAAATTCAGGCAAGAACTAAACCACACGCTCTTCTACCCAGTCAGGCATAAACCACGCGCTCTTCTACTCAGTCAGGCATAAGCCACAAACTCTTCGTACAAAGCAAAGGTCGACCAAGGTCACGCTTAGTAATTACCCAGCATTTACTGCTTTGCGGGAATAACGCTTACAATTAGCGCGTTCCACCATCACAACTACATATAGAAAAATGCTTAACCACGTTATACCCGTAATACATCATGGGGGTGAACGGTCTCGACTTTAGATGTTGGGATAGGTGAAGCGGGCCGAGGAAGCCGGGATGATCTCGTAAACCAATAACCCTGGCAAAAAACTAAGCGCCAGTACAACTGCCGCTGATTTCGCAATCGCTGCATAAGCGATTCCTGAATCCGTTAGCCCAAGTGCGCTCTCGACTTGGATGCTAGCGTCGCTAGAGAGCTCACCTGCTGGTGGTGTTATAGACACTAATGGGGAAAATATTCTGTAACTGAGTTTGTTGACTACTTGTGTCCGAGAGAGTCAGAACTGAGAAAACGCTTATGAACACTACGCCCGTAGAAGCCCTATGTCAGTACTAGAGGACCCGGGTTCGATTCCCGGCACCTCCACGCAGATTCGAGCAATGCGACGAACTCGTTCGCTCGCTTGCGAGAATCAAGGGAAGGTTGATTGCCGCAGGGCAGGAAACCTCCACCATGTTAGTAAGTAAATCTTCAACACATTTCTCAGAGAATAGAAATCTCACCCTTACGACTTCTATTCTTTGCTTATGACTCCACTTCACTTAGTAATCGTGACCTGCCTAGTCGTATGTGCACTCTGCTGGATTGCTTCACTTCTCACGGGGGACACTTCTTGGGTTGATCGCATCTGGTCAGTTACACCCGTGGTTTACCTTTGGGAGTTTGCAGCCAAAGCTCACCTTCATAATTCGCGACTAAATGTCGTGGCCATTTTGGTCACTATCTGGGGAGCACGCCTAACCTTTAACTTCGCCCGCAAAGGTGGATATACCGGCGTTGAGGACTACCGATGGCAAGTACTTCGAGATTCCATGAGTAAGTGGCAATTCCAACTCTTTAATATCTTCTTTATTGTCCTCTACCAAAATTTCTTGCTCGTATTGATATCACTTCCAGCGCTTACCGCGTTTAATCACCAAGATCGTGGCTTCACGCGCTGGGATTTATTGTGGGCCGCGGTCTTCTTCCTCTTCACTTTAGGGGAGACCATCGCCGATCAACATCAATGGAATTTTCATAAGTGGAAGCACGCTGAAATCGCAGCTGGTCGAAAGCCAAATCCGCAATTCATGCAGTCGGGACTTTTTAAATATTCTCGCCATCCCAACTACTTCTTTGAAGTAGCTCAGTGGTGGATTCTTTTCCTATTTGGAGCTGTTGCGGCTGGATCAATTGGGCAATGGACAATCGTTGGAGCAGTTCTATTAACTATTCTCTTTATGGGTTCCACTAACTTCACCGAGAAAATTACGCTCTCAAAGTATCCCGAATACGCAGATTATCAAAAGCGAGTATCCGCCGTAATTCCTTGGCGGATTAAGCGCTAATTTAAGAGTCGTCGTCAACACGTCTTAAGGACTTGAAGTTATTAGGAAACTTCATCACTGCGCCTTGCGACCTTGACGTAATCCAGCCATTTCGCCAACGCGTCTTGCGAACTCGAATTTATTAGGCGACTTCGTCAACGCGTCTTGAGGGCATTGGGATTTTCTGGCCGGCAGGCGAGGTCCACAGGCAGCTTCCATCTTGGTAGCTCTCCAATTGCCA
>CAIUHB010000219.1 GCA_903898855.1 uncultured Actinomycetes bacterium
CAAGGTGAAGAAGATGTTGTCTCAGATGGAGTTCTTACAGCTGGTCCTGTGCGCATGGATATCGAGCGCCATCAAGTCAGCGTGAATAATGAGAGCGTGCCATTTCCGCTTAAGGAGTTTGAATTACTGGAATTTCTTATGCGCAATACCGGCCGCGTCCTTACTCGAACCCAACTCATCGATCGAGTCTGGGGCAGTGATTACTTCGGCGATACCAAGACTCTTGATGTGCATATCAAGCGTCTTCGCGCCAAGATAGAACAAGACCCCGCTAATCCTGTTTTGATTCAAACAGTGCGAGGCCTTGGCTATAAATTTGAAGCGTAATTACTAGCTTTACTTTGCAGAAACTCCTGCATAGTCGCCAGTCTTAGGGACAATCAAAGCATCTAGCTTGATGACCGCTTGGCTAGCAAATGTAATTTCAACCGGAACGCGGTTACCAGCGCCGGCACCCAGGGCCTTGATGACGCCTTGTGCGTTTGCAGTGTCGCCAGCGAAGATAACTGGTGTATCAGTATTCAAAGTAAGCGCTGCAGGTGTGAGAGTCACGGCCGCGTTATTTGCAGTAATTGATGTGATGGCATCAGCCTTATCGGCAGAGTTAATAATTGTGCCGACAATGACGCCAGATCCATCTTCTTGGGCGACGATAAAGAAGTCGCGAACTTTAAGTTGGCCGGATGTCGCTTCAACGCCATCGGTAACTTGCTTAATCATTCGTGTTGGGGCATCTGCACCATTTGTGCATCCTGTCAAGAGCAGTGCAGTACCTACGAAGAGCGCTGAAATAGGCGCGAAATAATGGCTTTTACGATTTTTTAGTGGCATAGGGCTAATGGTATCCTTGGGTTCTATCGAAAGGCCAAATTAATGTCATTTAAGGTCGGCGAAACCGTTGTTTATCCCCATCACGGAGCGGCTCTCATTGAAGCAATTGAGACCCGGACCATTAAAGGCGAAGATAAGATTTACCTAGTTCTCAAGGTGGCCCAGGGAGACCTCACAGTCCGAGTCCCTGCAGATAATGTCGATCTCGTAGGCGTCCGCGATGTCGTTGATAGCGCCGGTCTTGACCGCGTATTTAACGTCCTTCGCCAGCCATATACCGAAGAGCCAACAAACTGGTCTCGTCGCTACAAGGCAAATGTTGAGAAACTTGCCTCCGGCGATGTCATCAAGGTGGCCGAAGTAGTTCGCGATCTTTATCGCCGCGATCTTGATCGTGGTCTATCTGCTGGCGAGAAGCGCATGCTCTCTAAGGCGAAGCAAATTTTGATCTCAGAGCTCGCACTTGCTGAGCACACAGATGAAGTTAAAGCCGGCGTCATTCTCGACGAGGTTCTCGCTTCCTAATTGGTTCTCCTATGAACCATCACTCTAAAACTGCACTCATCATCCCTGCTGCTGGCAGCGGGGAGAGGTTGGGTGCCAATCTCCCTAAGGCGCTAGTTCAAGTCGCTGGCCGTACTCTGATTGAACATACGATTTACCGCCTGGCACCGATTGCCACACAAATCATCATCGCTGCTCCAGCCGGTTTCGAAAAAGAATTTCTCGCACTCTTCGGTGAGCTCGCAACGGTAGTTACTGGTGGCGCCACTCGAACCCAGAGCGTCAAGCGCGCGTTGGTCGAACTCTCACCTGAGATTGAATATGTACTTGTCCATGACGCTGCTCGCGCATTTGCAACGCTGGATCTAGCAGAACGAATAGTGGCTGAATTAGTAGGCGGAGAGCTTGCAGTTATTCCTGGAATCGCAATTAGCGATACCGTGAAAACAGTAGATGAATATGGCAACGTCACAAATACCCCTGATCGCGCTCGCCTTCGTGGAATCCAAACCCCCCAAGGTTTTGATCGCGGCGTTTTGGAAAAAGCCCATTCATCGGGCAGTGACCGCACAGATGATGCTGGCCTTGTTGAAGAAACTGGAGTGCCCGTCAAAGTTATTGCTGGCGAAGAGTGCGCGTTTAAAGTAACAA
>CAIUHB010000220.1 GCA_903898855.1 uncultured Actinomycetes bacterium
ATGGCAGGTGTTCGTACAGTTCATATCCGGCATACATTCCCCAGGAAGGGGAGAGGGTTGCGGCCAACGCTGCGCGGAGTGCAAATATCGCTGGATTACCTGTCTGTAAATGGAAGGGCAGAATATCTGGAGTATTGACCCAGAAATTTGGGCGGAAGAGCGCTGCCGAACCCTCGCTCACTTCCCGGCCATAATCAATAAGCTCTTGCTTGCTGACGCGCCAAGTAAAGTAGGTATAGGACTGCTGAAATCCAGCTTTGCCTAGCGCATGCATCATGGCTGGTTTCGTAAATGCTTCTGCCAAGAAGACCACATTAGGAAATTCTGAGTTGATCGCAGCAATAACATCTTGCCAAAAGTGAACCGGCTTTGTGTGTGGGTTATCTACTCGAAAAATGGAGATGCCGCGAGCAATCCAAAACTTGAGGATGCGTATAACTTCATTGCGAATGCCGTTGTAATCGTTATCAAAGTTAATCGGATAGATATCTTGATACTTCTTAGGCGGATTTTCGGCATATGCAATCGATCCATCTGGCCTGGTTGTAAACCATTCTGGATTACTTTTTACCCAGGGATGATCGGGCGAAGTCTGTAGCGCCAAATCAAGGGCGATATCGATATTTAATTTTTTGGCAGCGGCCACAAATACATCGAAGTCAGCAAGTGTTCCGAGCTCGGGATTAACTGCGTCATGACCACCGGCCGCGCCACCGATACCCCATGGAACGCCAGGGTCTGTGGGAAGGGCCGAGAGAGAATTGTTCTTGCCTTTGCGAAAAGCCACACCAATGGGATGTATGGGTGGCAGATACAAGACATCAAAGCCCATATCGGCCACTCGCTTTAAACTCTGGATGGCGGTTGTGAAAGTGCCGGATGTAATAGATCCATCAGCGTTCTTAATCGCACCTTCACTGCGTGGAAAAAATTCGTACCAAGCACCGATAAGTGCGCGATCACATTCCACATTGAGCGGAATTGGCTCCGAACGCGTTGAGATTCGCTTGGCATCTCTATTGCGCGCCGGATCTTGTTCCTCGTGCGCCTCGATGTAGTAAGTCCAGATTCCCGTTGAGGTTGGAGTAATAGTTGCACCAAAGCGTGCAGAACCGGGCCAGATTTCATTCATCGAAGTACGAGAAACTTCTTTACCAGCTGGGTCGAGCAGAACTACATCAGCAGAAATTGGATCGTGGCCTTCGCGAATAACGGTGGCCGAGACCGGAATATCTTCATGAGCAATCGCTTTCACACCAACAATTTCGCCACCGAATTCAACTCTCGGGGCGATATCGAGGATGGGAAAGCGACCGATCATCCAGAACCTTCGGTATTTCCTGGATCAGCCGCCTTCACATCATGAATGTTGTACTTATCAATTGCCTCTTGGACAACTTTCACCTTTACATCACCTGTAGCAACAAGTTGTGAGAGTGCGCCAATTACGATTGATTCGGCATCTACCTTGAAGTGGCGTCGAAGCGCTCCGCGGGTATCTGAGAGTCCGAAGCCATCTGTTCCAAGTGAGAGGAATTTATTGGAGACCCAAGGGGCGACTTGATCTTGAACGCCCTTCATGAAGTCAGAAACTGCAATCACTGGACCCTCGTAACCTTCGAGCTTGCGAGATATGTACGCTGTGCGTTGGTCTCCTGGGTTGAGCAAGTTGTGGCGATCTGTAGCAAGACCATCTCGGCGCAGTTCGTTCCAAGAAGTGACAGACCAAACATTTGCTGAGATACCAAAGTCATCAGCCAAGAGTTGTTGTGCTTTAAGCGCCCAATTCATGGCAACTCCGGATGCAAGAAGTTGAACCTTCTTCTTGCTCTTAAGCGTTGCTGGTGCGTAGAGGTAGATGCCCTTGAGTAGGCCATCGACATCTAGATTCCTAGGCTCCTCCGGCTGGATGTATGGCTCGTTGTAAACGGTGAGGTAGTAGTAAACGTTCTCACTATTTTCACCATACATACGGCGCAATCCATCGCGAACAATATGGCCAATTTCAAAGCCAAATGCTGGGTCATAGGCAACTACTGCTGGATTGGTTGAGGCCAGGAGAAGTGAGTGACCATCTTCGTGTTGGAGACCTTCTCCGTTAAGGGTGGTGCGTCCAGCTGTTGCGCCAAGGACGAATCCTCGAGCGAGCTGATCAGCAGCTGCCCAGAAGGCATCACCAGTGCGCTGGAATCCGAACATGGAATAGAAGATATAAATCGGAATCATCGGCACATCATGTGTTGAGTATGAAGTTCCGACTGCGGTAAATGATGCGGCAGAACCAGCCTCATTAATACCTTCGTGCAGAATTACGCCACTCGTGGACTCCTTGTAGGAGAGCATGAGCTCACGGTCGACGGATGCATAGTTCTGACCATGTGGTGAATAAATCTTTAGTGAGGAGAAGAGCGAATCCATACCAAAGGTACGTGCCTCATCCGGAATGATTGGCACAAAGTGCTTGCCCATCTCTGGATCTTTGAGCAGATCCTTAAAGAGTCGAACAAACGCCATAGTGGTTGCGACTTCTTGTTGACCAGAACCACGAGCAACCGATTCATATGTGGAAAGCGGTGGCTGGGCAATGGGGGCTGAAATTTTGCGACGAGCTGGAATAGAACCACCAAGTGCTGCGCGGCGCTCCATCATGTACTTGTACTCAGGTGAATCCTTACCTGGGTGGAAGTACGGAGGAACTTTTGCATCAATCTCTTCATCTTTAAGTGGAATGTGCAAGGTGTCGCGGAAGG
>CAIUHB010000221.1 GCA_903898855.1 uncultured Actinomycetes bacterium
AACAATGAACAGCCATGGCGCGAACTTGGACTTAAAGAAGATGAATACGCACGCATTAAATCTATTTTGAACCGCCGCCCAACATCTTCTGAGTTAGCGATGTATTCAGTGATGTGGTCGGAGCATTGCTCATATAAATCTTCGAAAGTACACCTCAAGCAATTTGGCGAGAAAGCTCCAAAATCTGATGCCCTGCTCGTCGGTATTGGTGAAAATGCAGGCGTCGTCGATATCGGCCAGGGTTATGCAGTCACCTTTAAAATCGAATCCCATAACCACCCTTCATTTGTTGAGCCATATCAAGGCGCAGCAACGGGTGTTGGTGGAATTGTTCGAGACATTCTGACCATGGGTGCTCGTCCTATTGCTGTGATGGATCCACTTCGCTTTGGTTTAGCCGATGCACCCGATACTCATCGGGTATTGCCTGGCATCGTCGCTGGCGTCGGTGGATATGGCAATTGCCTTGGTCTTCCTAATATCGGTGGCGAAGTTGTATTTGATGAAACCTATGCTGGTAACCCACTGGTAAACGCACTCTGCGTTGGCGTTATGAAGCACTCGGATATCAAGCTTGCGACAGCACATGGCACCGGCAATTTAGTTGTTCTCTTCGGTGCAAAAACTGGTGGCGATGGAATCGGTGGCGTCTCTGTTCTCGCCTCTGAGACATTCGCATCTGGCAAAGCAGCCAAGCGTCCAGCTGTTCAAGTCGGCGATCCATTTGCCGAAAAAGTTTTGATTGAATGTTCACTGGAAATCTTTGCGCAAGATTTAGTTGTCGGTATCCAAGACCTCGGTGGCGCCGGATTGTCATGCGCGACTAGTGAATTGGCATCTGCTGGTTCAGGTGGAATGAATATTCAACTCGAGAAAGTTCCACTTCGAGATCCATCACTTTCGCCGGAGGAAATCTTGATGTCGGAATCGCAAGAGCGTATGTGCGCGATTGTCGAACCTTCCAAGCTCGCCGCATTCATGAAGATTTGTAAGAAGTGGGATGTCACCGCAACTGTGATAGGTGAAGTCTCGGAAGGCGATCGCCTCAAAATTACCTTTAACGGCGAACTCATTGTTGATGTTCCGCCACGCACTGTTGCACATGATGGTCCGGTCTATAACCGCCCGATTGCAAAACCGGCATATTTAGATTCACTCACACCAGCAAACGTTCCAACTCCTACATCTGGCCCCGAACTAAAAGCGGCGGTCCTCAAGTTAATGTCTTCGCCAAATATGGCCGACAAATCTTGGGTCACCTCGCAATACGATCGCTATGTCCAAGGCAATTCCGTTCTTGCCCAACCGGAAGATTCCGGAATGATTCGCATCGATGCCGAAACCAATCTTGGCGTAGCTATTTCTACCGATGCCAATGCGCGTTGGTCGTACCTGGATCCATACGAAGGTGCGAAGTTGGCTTTATTGGAAAGCTGTCGCAATATCGCCACCACTGGCGCCAAGCCATTGGCAGTTACTAACTGTTTGAACTTTGGTTCACCAGAAGATCCCGGTGTGATGTGGCAATTTGCCGAAACCGTACGCGGGCTTGCTGATGCTTGTTTAGAGCTCGGCCTTCCAGTTACCGGCGGCAATGTCTCGTTCTATAACCAAACAGGCTCGGTTGCGATTTTGCCTACCCCAGTTATCGGCGTGCTTGGTGTTATCCAAGATGTTCGCGCTCGTACTCAAATGGGAATCAAGAAAGCTGGCCTCGATCTCTATCTCATTGGAACCACCACTGATGATTTATCGGGAAGCGAGTGGGCTTATCTCCATGGCGCAATGGGTAACACTGCGCCAAAGGCTGATCTCGATATGGAACAGCGTTTAATTAAATTACTTCTCGATGGTCAATCAATCTTTGATTCAGCACATGATCTTTCTAATGGCGGGCTTGTTGCTGGACTTGCTGAGATGACACTTCGTTACAAAGTTGGCGTAGATGTCGCGGTCGACGTTTCGCTCTTCTCCGAAACTCCTGGCCGCGTTCTTGTCGCAGTCAGTCCCGAAGATGCCGAACAACTCACCGCGCTTTCCAATAAGTTCAATATTCCAGTTAACAAACTTGGAACTACTGGCGGCGATAACTTAACGATTAACGGTTGCGTTATTTCACTTGCCGAACTTTCCAAGGCCCACACCGAAACATTCCCGA
>CAIUHB010000222.1 GCA_903898855.1 uncultured Actinomycetes bacterium
ACTAAGGCGCGTGCGATAGAAAGACGCTGGCGCTGACCGCCGGAGAAATTAGTTCCGCCTTGGGCGACTGGCGCATCGAGTCCCTCGGCTAACTCCTTTACAAAATCCTTAGCTTGAGCAATCTCAAGTGCTTGCCACAAATCTTCATCGGTGGCGTTGGGGTTTCCGTAACGTAAGTTAGTGGCGATAGTTCCACCAAAGAGGAATGCGCGCTGTGGGACCAATCCAATTTCATGCCAAATCGCCTCAAGTGATTGTTCGCGTACATCGATTCCATCGAGGAAAACTGCGCCCTCGGTAACGTCGATAAATCGTGGAATGAGATTGAGGAGGGTTGACTTACCACTTCCAGTACTTCCGACAATTGCTGTTACAGCCCCGGGACGCGCGGTAAATGAAATACGAGAAAGAATTGGATGTTCTGCTCCAGGATATCTAAATTCAACATCTTTAAATTCGATGATGCCGCTTCGAGAGCTTGGCAATTTAGGATCTAAGGTATCGATTACTGAAGACTCGGTCTTTAGTACTTCTTGAATACGCTCAGCGCTGGCAGATGCGCGCGGAATCATCAGCGACATCATTACCGCCATCATGACGCTAGAAAGAATCTGCATCATGTAGGTCAAGAATGCGGTCATATTTCCGATTTGCATCTGGCCGGCATCGATGAGGTGGCCACCAAACCAAATAACTGCGACGCTGGAAAGGTTGAGAATTAACATCAGCGCCGGAAACATCACCGCAAAGGTGCGTGTAACGGCTAACTGGTTATTCATCAGATCTTGATTAACATCAGCAAATCTCTGCTCTTCAAATCCGGTCTTCACAAAGGCACGAATAACTCGAATGCCGGCGATTTGCTCGCGAAGTACCAAATTTATGCGATCGATTTTGACTTGAAGAACTCGAAAGAGTGGTACCACCCGGTGTAAGAGCCACCAGATAAGTAGCGACATCACCGGAATTGCAACGAGTAATAAACTCGAAAGCTTGAGATCGGTCTTTGCGGCCATAATAATGGCGCCGATGCCAGTAATCGGGGCTGCCAGCATCATGGTCAAGCCAATGAAGAGCACCATTTGTACTTGCTGAACATCGTTCGTATTCCGGGTAATGAGTGATGGTGGGCCAAATTGGTTGAGCTCGCGCGCTGAAAAACTCTCGACGGTGCTGAAAATGTCCTGTCGTAAGTCCCGACCAAACGCCATGGAAACTTTAGAGGAGAGATAAGAGAGCCAGATTGAAGCGCCCATAATCAACGCTGAGGCACCAAGCATTATGCCGCCGGTCTTCCAAATGTAATTTAAATCCCCTTTAGCAACGCCGTTGTTAATGAGGTCAGCGTTGAGATTTGGAAGGTAAAGATTGGCGATTGCCTGTATGAGAAGAAGTAACAAGATAAAGGCAACGCTCTTCTTATAAGGAAGAAGGTACTTCTTGAGAATCTTAGTAAGCATTATTGGGCGGCTTTCTTATTGCGATATTCCACCATCTGATGGACGGCC
The DNA here is from genome assembly GCA_903898855.1 of uncultured Actinomycetes bacterium. The sequence goes on from CAIUHB010000222.1 coordinate 1,509, forward strand.
ACTCCCCCCACCAGCCCCCAAAATGGGGCGCCGATTTTGAAGAAGTGAATATTTGAGACAGTTATGAGCAATGTAACTAGTGCTGCTTCGCGATATTGAGAATCTACCAGAGCTTCATGAGTAGAGCTGGCGATCGCTGGAAGAAGAGCAAGTCCGGCCAGCGCTGCCAACATGGCAGACGGTATGGATGTGAGAAGTCCGAGGTAGGTAGTGCCTAGTAAACCAACTGCCACGTAAATAATTCCTGAAACGGTTGATGCCGTATAGCGGCGAGTTTTATCTGGCTCGGCTTGTGAAGTTGCACCAAGTGAGGCACTTATAGCCGCTGAGTTATTTCCGGAATTAAGAGCAGGAGCCGAGAAAAGGGAGATTAATCCACCGGTTACCAAGGCTCTATTTGTTGGAGCTTTGTAGCCATTGCTGGTCAGCACAGCCATTCCGGGGGCAAATTGGCTGGTGAGAATGAGAAGTGAAAGCGGAATCGCCAAAGTAATCAAAGCGCCTAC
>CAIUHB010000223.1 GCA_903898855.1 uncultured Actinomycetes bacterium
AACGTCAACACATCAACCGCGTCGCCATTGGTAAGTGCGCCGACATAACCAATGACTTGACCCTTAAATTCTGCGACGAGATACCAGCGATTCTTGCCAGCCAACTCCTCCTTGAACTGCGCCATCGACCATGGGTCTTCTTTGTAAGCGACCTTCTCAAGCGCATAAACCGAAACCAGATCCATTGCGTTCATCGGCCGGAACTTCACTCCCGCCGGGGCTGGATAGGCATCCGGACGACGCACATAGATCGGCTCTGTAAATGTCTCACCTTGTGCGAGCACTTCTAACTTCGTTGCGTCAGGAAACTCGTTTGAGTACTCACCATGAATCGGCAGCTTCATATTTTCAATTTGGCTCGGAGCGCAGACAATCGGCGACGATAAACGCTTGCCGTTCACGTAATGCGCTGCGAAGACCTCTTTGCGCCGAGCATCGGTGGTGACCATGAATTCCTTCTCACCAACGCCTGCGGCGATTGCATCGAGTGAGCAAACACCCTGCCACGGAATCTGACGAGCGAGCGCAAAGCTCTGCGCGAATGTGATGCCGACTCGTAACCCAGTGAATGGACCGGGACCCATACCCACAACTACCTGATCAATTCTTTCCGCTGCCTTTAGTGCGTCTCGTACTAATCCGGGCAGAACCTCGCCATGGGCGAGCGCATCGTCATGGTGCGCACTGAAGAGAACCTCGCCGTCGTTAGTGACAGCCACTGATGTGCGCGAAGTGGATGTATCTATCGCCAGCGTAATCACAGGCTGAACCCAGCCCAACGTTCGCCATGCGGCGTTGCGGTTACAAGACGTTCCGTCTCGGAATCGCCATATTCAATATCAATTTCTAGGTAATCCTCGGTTAGGCGATTCGCTAGGTCTTTGCCCCACTCAATCACTGTGACACTCGAAGCCAAATGGTCTTCGATATCCAAATCATCAAACAACGCTGTGGATTCAGCGTCTTGCTGTAACCGGTACGCATCGGCGTGCACAAGTGCAACACCTTTTGCGCCCTTGGGATGAACCCGCGAAATCACAAAGGTAGGTGACGTGACGTTCTCGATTCCCAACGCATCACCAATCCCTTGCGTCAGCGCAGTTTTGCCGGCGCCGAGCGGACCCGAAAGCAGAATCAAATCCCCCGCCGCGCATGACTCCCCGATACGACGACCGAGTGCCCGCATATCGGATGGGGATTTGATGACGAGCATTGCCTTAGTTTAAGTGAGAATGCGAAAGGGCCCCACCTTTCGGTGAGGCCCTTTCGGATTACTGAGCTATTACTTGCGGTAGAACGGGAGAAGTGGAGCCTGATAAGTCAGATCCACAATTGCACCGCTCTTGCGGGCTGCCTGGCGTACAGCAGCCTTTGGTGAAACGTCACCGGTTGCAGCAGCATCCACGAGCATGCCCGCGAAGTTGATGTACTGCTTGGTGGTGAAGTTACAGTGATTTGTACCAGTCGCTGCTGGGACGGTGGTGTTTGGAGTTCCGTCAGCATTGAACTTGGTGTAGCTCGCTGGTGGGTTGTTCCAGATAGGCAAGAACAACTGCTTAGCAGCCGTATAACCGCTGGCCTTTGTATAGCTCTTCATTGCAGCGTCTTGTGCAGCCGCAAGCTGTGGGCCGTACTTGTCAGCCAACCATTGGGTATTGCCCGCAGGAACAATTGGATCCGCGGTAGCAGCCAATGCGATTGTTGGAACCTTGATATTTCCGGTGTTCTGCATCAAAGCCTGAAGCTTTGCATGCGCACCATTTGTCTCGGTCCAACGTGGGGCAGCCGGGTTGGCTGGGTTAAGGAATGCAAGCATTCCGTTAATCGCAGTTGTACCGCTCAAAGCCGCGTTGTATGACACCAGGTCATCAGATACGCGAGCAGCGTAATCAGTCTTGCTGTTGTCGTAGAAAGCGCCACCGGTCTGTTGTTCCAGATCGAGTGTTGCGATAACTGCAAGTGCTGCAGCCTGTGCACCGTTCTCAAGCACAGCCAATGCCGGTGAAGCAGCCAACGCGAACGATGTATACGCGGCATCTGTCTTCTTACCTGGACCCGTTGTTCCATCGAAGTGTGCTGACTTGGTTGGGATGCCAGCCATCAAACCAACCAACAAGAGAGCAGAGCGTGGTGGAATCGCAGCAAGTGCGGTTCCGGCAGCGCCTGAGTTTGCTGGCCAGGTGTTGGTGACGAGTGATGCTTGCAATGACTTTGCGGTCGCTGCAATTTCACCGAGGTCTGAGTACGCCTGTGCGACACCGGCTGCGCCAGCTGCATAGTTGTGGCCCTGAATCTTGTTGTCGAAGAATGTCTTCATTCCCCACAAGAAATCGCCAGCGCCTGAAAGTTCTGCTTCGACTGTGCCCAATGCAGGACACATCAAACCAGCCGCGTTGACGAGATCTGGATGCTGTTCAGCGAGTGCTTCGGTGATGAAGCCACCGAGTGACTCGCCCCATGCGATGACCTTTGTGGTCTTAGGGAACTGAGCCTTAAACAAACCAATCAATTCCACGTCGGTCTTGACTGCGCTAGCAGCATTCCAACCTTCTGGCGCAAAGGCAGAACCGGTAACGGCAAAGCCCTTAGACAAGAGGTACTTGATTGCTGATTGATCAGTGTTGTTAGCCAATGGGCCAGGTTGTGGGGTAGCCAAGATTGTTGAGAGCTTGTATCCCAGTGGTGGCACGTCGATGTTGTAGCGATATCCATGTGAATAGATAAAGACGGTTCCGTTGTAATTCGCTGGAACCAACATGGCGTACGGTGCACCTTCAGAGGTGACGCCGCCACATGTCGATACGTAGCCAGTTGAAGCGTTCGCAGGACCGCACTGTGGCGCTACTGCATGTGCTTGTGAAGGAATGGCGACCACTCCGACTGCGAGAAGTGCGGTGGTCGAAACCAGCGCGAACTTCTTCTTGATTGATGTCATGGTGTTCATTAGTTGTTTGGCAATCCCTTCGCTGGCATTGCAGGACGGACGTATGTGGACTTCACAACAGCTCCGGCTCCTGAATCGGTGGTGTAAACGACGTACTTACCGCCTGCTGGCAACATGGTGCCGGTTGGGCCGTATG
>CAIUHB010000224.1 GCA_903898855.1 uncultured Actinomycetes bacterium
ATGAGCATTCATGAAGAGCTCACACCTGAGGAATCACCACGTGCTTTTTATACTGCATCGGCCCCCAAGCGATTAGTAGTCCTTGGTGCAGGTTCCTTCCTTCACTTCGTGCTCGGATTTCTTTTTCTTTTCGTACTTCTCGCCGGCGTCGGCGTATCGAGTATTACTCCAACGATCGACACCGTCGAACCATGTCTGACCTCCTCGCCATGCACGACTGCGGATACGCCTTCGCCTGCAAAGGCAGCCGGTCTTCTTGCGGGCGATACCGTGAAATCCATTAACGGTATTTCAGTTACCGACTGGGTAAAGGCCGTTACAACTATCCGCGCTTCTGCAAATAAACCGTTAACCGTGGTCGTTAATCGAGCAGGCACTGATCTGACGCTCACTGTTACTCCAGCGCCACATCAAGTCAATGGCAAGACCCAGGGCATGATTGGCGTGATCAATAAAGTTGGCTTGAAGCGCCAATCCTTCATCAACTCGATTAAGGGTTCCGGCACGCTCACCAAGCAGTTATTCACCAGCAGTATCTCCTCCCTTGTTTCACTTCCCACCAAAATTGTTCCGCTCTTCAAGCAGACCTTCTTGCATCAAAAGCGCGATCCGCAAGGGTTAGTTGGAGTTGTCGGTGTTGCTCGAGTCTCTGCGCAAACGGCTAGCGCGAAGAATGTCGGAGCTGGGGAGAAGGTCGGCAATTTCCTTCTGATCATTGCCAGCCTCAATATCTTCGTGGGTATTTTCAATTTGTTACCGCTCTTGCCGCTTGATGGTGGACATATGGCAATTGCGATTATTGATGGAATTCGTCGCACCTGGGCCCGTCAGCGGAAGAAGCCGCTGCCTGCCCCATTCGATGTGGAGCGACTCACACCCATCACCATCGCGGTCTTTATTTTCTTGGCCTCGCTCTCGCTCCTCCTGCTTGCGGCGGATATTTTCAACCCCGTCCAGCTCAATATGTAGCCTCGCGATAGGATTTCCTTATGGTTAATCTCGGAATGCCAGCAGCTCCGCTTCCTACGCTCTCGCCACGTCGCAAGAGCAAGCAACTCAAGGTCGGCAACGTCCTTGTTGGTGGAGATGCGCCGGTCAGTGTTCAATCGATGTGCACAACACTTACTGCCGATGTTAATTCAACCTTGCAGCAAATAGCCGAGCTCACCGCATCTGGTTGCCAGATTGTTCGCGTGGCAGTACCAAGCCAAGATGATGCTGATGCGCTTTCGCAGATTGCAAAGAAGTCCCAGATTCCGGTTATTGCAGATATCCATTTTCAACCAAAATATATTTTTGCGGCTATTGATGCGGGATGCGCCGCGGTTCGTGTTAACCCAGGCAATATCAAGCAATTCGATGACAAGGTCAAAGAAGTTGCGAGGGCGGCTGGTGATGCAGGAATTCCTATCCGTATCGGCGTCAACGCTGGTTCACTCGATCCTCGCCTGCTTGCTAAATATGGCAAAGCGACACCAGAGGCGTTGGCCGAATCAGCGCTTTGGGAAGCTTCACTCTTTGAAGAGCATGGTTTCACCGATATCAAGATTTCGGTTAAGCACCACGATCCAGTAACAATGGTTCAGGCAT
>CAIUHB010000225.1 GCA_903898855.1 uncultured Actinomycetes bacterium
CGAACCTGTAACAGTATTTGTCACAGTTCCAGAGTTGCCACCAAATACTTGATCGAGTGCGCCTTGCAATGTGTTGTCGAATCCAATCTGATCACCAAAGGAGACCAACACTTTTTGGAGCAGTGGATACGCAGCAGAGTTTGCTGTTGCGCGAACGTAAACCGGTTGCACATACAGCAGACCGCCGCCAACAGGCAGAGTGAGCAAGTTGCCGAGTACAACATCAGAACCACCTTGGCGCAGAAGCGAGAGCGCTTGAGCTACCTCTGGCTTTGCTTCAAAGTTAGATGCAACTTGGGAGGGGCCAGCAATATTGGTGGAGCGCGGAAGTTGGAGGACGCTGATCTTGCCGTAATCCGGACCGTTATCTGAGTTCACCACAGCAAAGGCGGTGAGGTTTTGGCGGTTACCTCGTGGCACAAAAGAGGTAGTCAACGAGAAGGCTGACTTCTTTGCGCCTGGCAATTGCATGGTCATGTAATAAGAAGGTTGGAGCGATGAGTTGCCACCAAGTGCTGATGGATCAGTAGGTACGCGCCAGAAATCTTGACCGCCGTAATACGCGCCAGCGGTGGTGACGTGATAAGTCGAGAGCACATCGCGTTGGACGTTAAAGAGATCTTCTGGGTAGCGAATATGTTGTAGTAGCGCCGCAGACATATCTGACTTTGGCTTTACAGTTCCAGGAAATGCCTTGCTCCAGGTTTTGAGTACTGGATCTGAGGTATCCCACTGATACAAAGTGACGGTGCCATCGTAGGCATCAACCGTCGCCTTAACTGAGTTGCGGATATAACTCACGCTCTGGTTGGGAAGTGTGCCTACTGTTGTGGAAGTTGTTGTTACCGAGTTGGTGGTGGCATCAGCCAAGTTGGTCTTCTTGGAATATGGATAACCGGTGCTGGTGGTGTAACCATCAACAATCCAGAGCACCTTTCCATTGACGATTGCCGGATAAGCGTTGCCATCCAAGGTCAACCATGGCGCAACTTTTGCTACGCGCTGCTTTGGATTGCGGTTGTAGAGAATCTTGGAGTCAGCATTAACTAAGTTAGATAGCAAAATGCGTTGCTCTTTATATTTGATGGCAAAGAGCAGGCGAGAGAAGAGATTGCCCATAGGCACGCCACCGGTGCCGGTATAGGTGTAGTTCTTCTGGCCATTGGCTGAGTTGTCGTCTGGATAATCAAGTTCGGCCGGCGCACTGGTCTTGGTGCCACCGACGATTGAATAATCGGGAACATTTTCACCGAAGTAGATACGTGGTTGGAAAACTCCGAGGCCGCTTGTTGGAGGGATATTTCCAACCGTGAAGTTGGGTTTTCCATCGGCATCTACCGTGTTGGTATTTGCAGCAACAAAACCGAATCCGTGGGTATAGACCAAGTGATCGTTAATCCAGTTACGAGATGGGTTGCCACTGATATTCAATTCTCGAACGGCTACAACAGCATCGGTGGTCTTACCCTTTGTGGTGTAACGATCCATATCGAGAATATCTGGGAAGGTGTAGTACGGCTTGATCTGCTGGAGCTGGCGGAAAGTAGCAGCCTCAACGTTGGGGTCAATTAAACGAATGTTAGAGAGAGTTGCAGCATCGATAGCGAGCTGACCAGCACTCGTTGCGATAGTTGCTTGATAATCCTTAACGTTAACGCCAGATAGTCCATACGCAGCGCGCGTAGCATCAATATTGCGCTGGATATATGGCGCCTCTTTCGAAGATTCGCTGGGCTTAACGGTGAATTGTTGGATAGCACTTGGATAAATGCCGGCGATGATTAAAGATGAAATAAGCATTAATGAAACACCTGCAGCTGGAAGTATCCAGGAGCGGCGAATGATGTTAGCGAAGAAGAGCAGTGCGCAAATGACTGCGATGCCGGCGAGAATTGCTTTGGCTGGCAAGACTGCAGTCACATCGGTATAGGTAAGACCGGTGATGAGTTTGCCCTCTTTCAAGGCAAGTGCGTAACGATCAAACCAATAAGCCACTGCCTTGATCAGAACAAATACACCAAGCAGAACTGAGAGCTGAACGCGTGCCGCAACGGTGGTGCGATCTTGGGTGACTGCTGGGCGAATACCGCCATATAGGTAATGAACTGCAGCAGCTGCGACCAAAGTTAAGAGGATGGTGGAGATCGCCCAACCAATTAACGATTGGTAGAACGGAAGCTTGAAAGCGAAGAAGGAGATATCCAAGTGGAACTGTGGATCTTTGGTACCAAAAGGAGTTGAGTTCTTGAACTGCAACCACGAACTCCAGAGGTGAGTGCCCGAGCTGCCCGCAAAATAGAAGAGAACGAGTGCTAAACCGATTACAACATATCGACGAATTGGTTCAATCTGGCTGCGATAGCGATCGAGATTTTCGGCCTCGACGGTTGTCGGTACATAAATGGGACGTTTCTTATATGCGAGATAGATATTTGCGGTAATGATTAAGGAGGTAACCAAGCCAAAGCCGATAAAGAGAAGGGCCTTTGTTTCTAATACCTTGGTCCAGACGCTAGTGAAGTGCACTGATTTAAACCAAAGTAGGTCAGCGTAGAAACCGCTGGAGGCGATCAAGATTGCGCCAAGAATTACCAGAGTAATGATTGTCCATGCGAAGGGTCCGAATTTGCGCGGCATCCCATTTGCGCCAGTTGGTCGCCCAAAAGGATTGCCAGGATTCTTAAAGCCGCCGCCAGGAAATTGGAAATTACTCATGGCTAAAGACTAACTCATTTCACAGAACCGGACTTTGGCAGAAAATAGTCGTGGATATACGGGGCTTTGGAATTATCGGCTAGCAGTGGGCAGCGCTAGCCAGCGCGCTTAGCCCAGCTTTGCCTGGTGCCAGAGTTGCAAGGGTATGAATTGCTTGCGTCAATGAGGCGACCGGAATGATTCGCATGCCTTGATACTTCCAATGGGAATTCTCCCATTGTTTTTTGCTCTGTGAAATATCTAAGCAATTCTCTGCTGGAATGATAAAAATACTTGCACCTGCTCTGGCGGCGCCGATTGATTTTTGATCGATGCCACCAATTGGTCCAACTTTTCCTGATGCATCAATTGTTCCAGTTACTGCAATGGATCTACCGTTAAATAAATTAGGTGCTTTCAC
>CAIUHB010000226.1 GCA_903898855.1 uncultured Actinomycetes bacterium
AGCTTCATACACCCATGGGGGTGAACGGTCTCGACTTTAGATGTTGAGTCAGGTGAAGCGGGCCGAGGAAGCCGGAATGATCTCGTTAACCAATAATCCGTGCAAAAAATCAAGCGCCAGTACAACTGCCGCTGATTTCGCCATCGCTGCATAAGCGATCCCCGAAATCCGTTAGCCCAAGTGCGCCTTCGACTTGGAATCTAGCGTCGTCAGAGGGCTCTACCTGATAATGGTGTTGCAGACACTATTGGGGAAATCAATCTGTAACTGAGTTCGTTGATTACTTGTATTCGAGAGAATCAGAACTGAGAAAACGCTTATGAATACTACGCCCGTAGAAGCCCTGAATCAGTACTAGAGGACCCGGGTTCGATTCCCGGCACCTCCACAATGAGAGAGGCTTCAAGAAAGTTTATTTTCTTGATAGCCGAGCGAAGAGGGGAGGTTGAGCACCTTGGTGCGAACCCTCCACTTTGTTTTACAGCGGCTTGCCCGTGAAGTTTTTACGAACGCGTAAGATGGCATACCCAGCAGAGCAAAGTCCAAAGATACTGACAATCTTGAGTATCGGACTCACTTCAGCGATAAGCAACATAAATGCCATTGATGCTGAAATCACGGCAAAGATTCCCACGAAGATATCCCGAAGCCGCTTGGCAAAATTACCTTTGGGATTGGCTCGAAGTAGCGAGAGACTGATTGGCCCACCGAATAGTCCAAAGAAAAGTAAGAGGACTACGAGTGAGGCGAGGGACTTCATGAGACCAGTTTACAGAGTTCGCTTCTAAAGTTATGGGTATTTGACTCGCTTAAGAGCAACGCAGTTGGTGAAGCCCACCGGAGTCACTCAAAACCAACCGTGCGAGTAAAGCCAATGATTATCAGTGAAGATAATTCGAGTAAAAGCAGGTTGTTGTACCAGCAAACCCGTCACGTAAAATTAGGAAGAGAATAATCAAGATCTACACCACTTCATGAATCGATCTCATCGGAATGAAGTACTTCTTTCCATCCGGCGACGTCCACATGCAGGAGCCATCAGCGAAGCTTTCTAGATCCCAGCCCTCATGCGTTTTCATGCGGTGGTGTCGTCGACAAAGCAAACCTAAGTTTGCCCTGCTTGTCTCACCACCGGTCTCCCAGCTTTGCGCATGATCAATATCGGCTCGCCCTCCAGGTTGGCGACAACCCGGGAATCGGCAAGTTCTATCTCGAGCCCGAATGAAGTCCACCAGTGCTTGTGGCGGGATGTAACTTTCACGCCCGACATCCAATAGCTCACCAGTAAGGGGCTGTGTTATAAATCTTCGCCATTTGGCATCAGCTGAGAGTTCGCGAGCCATGGAAGAAGGGATCGCCCCGTAATTTTCAAGATGCCCTGGGTTATCAGCAAGGCCTAAGAAAGTATCTAGATCTAAGGTGATATTTAGTGTTGCCAATCTACGATGGTGTCGATCTTGGTGAGCGATATTGAATGATTCATCATTGGATATCTGACTACCTTGAGAAGAATTCACTTTTCTGACGTAACCTGCTTGAGCGGGGGAATCTCCAAATGCCCAGTGCTCACTACCGTTGTCAGCCGTAATCTGATTATCCGACTTTTCATTCCGAGTATCAGGCTTTTCCATCGGAACGATGTTCAACCCAGAATTTGAGCGAAGTC
>CAIUHB010000227.1 GCA_903898855.1 uncultured Actinomycetes bacterium
CCACCGCTTCCTGTCTCAAGAAGCAGCAAAGGGGCTTGGAATTTTGATGATTTCTAGCGAACTTCCGGAAGTGCTCGGTATGTCTGATCGCGTCTTGGTTATGCGCGAAGGTCGCTTGGTAGCGCACTTTGATGCGAAAGATGCGAACCCAGAGAATGTCATCGCCGCTGCGTCAGGAGCGAACGTATGAAGCGGCTCTTGAGCATTCGTGAGGTGCCAATCTTTGGCGTGCTAGTTCTTTTCTTTGGCGTGGCAGCGCTCGGAAATCATGCACTCTTTTCGGCCTCTGGTTTGCATGATCTACTTTTCACCTCTTCCATTATCTGTTTGTTAGCGTGCGCCGAGACGCTGATTATCGTAATGAAGCACATCGATCTTTCTATCAGCGCGACTATCGGATTTTCGTCGTACATCATCGGTAAGAACGCATCTAACGGTCATGGGTTGCTGTACTGCCTCGTGCTCGGAATAATCTTCGGACTAGCGGTTGGTGCGGTTAATGGATTCCTTGTTGCGTATCTCAAGCTTCCTAGCTTGGTCGTGACCTTGGGAACGCTCTATCTTGTCCGTGGAATTTTCAACCAAGTTGCACACGGCGATTTCATTAACAGCGACAAAGTTCCCCACGTCTTGTCCTATATGGCAGACCACACCTTTATAAAGATTCCGTATCTCTTCCTCGTTGCTCTCGCAATGGCAATAGTCGTTGGATTTGTAATGAAGTATTTGCGCCCTGGCCGGGATCTCTACGCAATTGGCTCGAACCTTTCGGCTGCACACCTAGCAGGAATTGAAGTTGAGAAGCGAACATTCTGGGCATTCACAGCAGCTGGCGGCATTGCTGGCTTAGGTGGCGCAATCCTCCTCGCTCGCTTCGGTCAGGCTCAAGCAAACTCTGGTTTGGGAATTGAGCTCAGCGTTGTCTCTGCTTGTGTTGTCGGTGGCGTTGCAATCGCTGGTGGAATTGGCACGATTTACGGAGCAATGATTGGCGCACTCCTATTGCAGACAATCGTCCTCGCACTGGGCGCACTCGGAGTCAGCCAATTCTGGCAGGGCGTTGTTAATGGCGCACTCCTCATCGCAGCCATTTCATTAGACAAGATTTTGTCGTCGCGAAGCCAGCGGACTCAAATCATGAGAGTGAGCGCATGATGAGCAAGTTAAGCGCGCTCCGCGGAAATATTGGCTGGGATAAAGGCGTCGGGATACTTCTTTTAGTGACCCTCATCGTAGGTTCACTGATCACGCCAGATTTTGCGACTACCAGCAATTTGGGATTCGTTGTTCAAGATATTGGCGAGATCATGATTATCGCGTTGCCGATGACCTTTTTGATTATTGCTGGCGAGATTGATTTATCGGTTGGGTCCGCGCTCAGCCTAGTTTCTTCGACCATTGGTTACTCATTCGCACACGGAGTAAGTTTTGGCTTCGCCATCGTGATCGGTATCTGTGTCGGTGCCGCTACCGGTGCACTGAATGGCTTCTTGGTTAACTACCTCGGGCTGCAATCGCTAGCGGTCACTATCGGCACAATGGGCCTTTTCCGTGGCCTCTGTTTCGTCCTTCTTGGTAATACCCCTATCAATCAACTCCCTGATTTCTGGACCGGCCTTGGCGTGAACAATATTCCGCATACATTTTTACCTTGGTCGTTTGTACTTATTGCGCCACTGGTATTTATCGCCTGGATCTTATTGCACCATACAAAAATCGGTCGCTGGACATTTGTGACCGGTATCAGCGCCGAAGCTGCCCGCTTCTCTGGCATCCCCGTAAAGCGTTTTAAGTTTCTTATGTATGTAGCAACCGGCGTGATGGTTTCGCTGGCGGCGGTCGTATACACACTTCGTTTTGCATCGGCATCACCAGATAGCGCGATGGGCTACGAGCTCACGACTATCGCGGCCGTACTCTTTGGTGGTGTTTCTATTGCGGGTGGATTCGGAACCATGTGGGGAGTTATCTTCTCGGTTATCGAACTTGGAGCGATTCGCTCAGTTCTACAACTCGTTAATTTTTCATCGAACGCGCTACAGATGGTCAGTGGCGCACTCCTACTCTTCTCAGTTGCCTTTCCCAAGGCGATTGAGTTGCTTAAGTCCCGCCGTGAGGCGCGAGTTAAGAACCCCTCTCCCTCGTTGACCTCAATGAGGAGCGTCGAATGA
>CAIUHB010000228.1 GCA_903898855.1 uncultured Actinomycetes bacterium
TGGTTTGAGTTAGGCGGGCACGAATCTCTTGTACAACTTCCATCGGCGCCTTCGCCATAAAGCCTTCATTTTCCAGCTTTACCTTCGCGGTCTGTCGATCCTTCTCGGCAGTCGCCAAGACTTTGGTGAGACGTGCGCGCTCGGCCTCAATATCAACTGCGCCGGTGAGGTCGAATTCAATTCCAACTTTACCGACTACAATATTTGCTGATGTGCCAAGATCGACTGGATCGATTCGGCAGATAAAGCGAACAGCGGCCTCGTACTGTGAGAGACCAGCTGTTTCCAAACCAACAAACTTCGCGCCAATTCTGGCGGAGGTCTTAATTCCTTGATCGCTACGGAAGCGACGAATCTCGGTGACGAGTTCTTGAAGTTGGGCTACAACGGCAAGTGATTCTTCGCTTCGCTGAGCTGAATTAGATTTTGGCCATTCAGCAATCACAAGTGATTCTTGACCAGTGAATGCACACCACAACTCTTCGGTGATAAATGGCATCGAAGGATGCATTAAACGTAGAAGTTGGTCGAGCACATGACCGAGGACTCGAGCAGACTTTGCTGCCGCCTCGCCACCTTCGGCAAACGAAGCCTTCGAAAGCTCGAGATACCAATCGCACAAGTCATCCCAAGCAAAGTGGTAAATCAGCTCGCACGCCTTAGCAAATTCATATTTCTCAAAGAGTGCGTCAACTTCAGAGACCGTCTCATCTAGGCGAGTCAAAATCCATTGATTGATTCCATCTAGTGAATCAAATGCTGGCAGCTCGCCATTTACATTTGCACCGTTCATCATCGCAAATCGGGTTGCGTTCCAGAGCTTGGTTGCGAAATTGCGGGCGCCACCTATCCACTCTTCTGCTAGCGCTTGATCAGCACCTGGATTGGCGCCACGAGCAAGGGTGAAGCGAAGCGCGTCAGAGCCGTACTTATCCATAAATTCAATGGGGTCAACGGTATTTCCGCGCGACTTACTCATCTTCTTGCCGAAGCGATCGCGCACCAAACCATGCAGAGCGATGGTGTGGAATGGAGCGACGCCATCCATGGCAAAGAGACCAAGCATCATCATGCGTGCGACCCAGAAGAACAAGATGTCATACCCAGTTACAAGCACGCTGGTTGGGTAGAACTTCTTTACATCGGCAGATGCATCTGGCCAACCGAGAGTTGAAAATGGCCACAAGCCAGATGAGAACCAGGTATCGAGTACATCTGGATCTTGGGTATAGCCCTCAGGAGCAACATCATTGGGACCACAAACAACTACTTCATCATTAGGCCCGTAATAAACCGGAATCCGATGTCCCCACCATAACTGACGTGAAATACACCAGTCATGCATATTGTCGATCCAGTCAAAGTAACGAGGCGCCATCTCTTCTGGTTCAATCTTTACGCGGCCATCACGAACCGCATCTCCAGCCGCCTTTGCCAGCGGTGCAACCTTTACAAACCATTGCTTGGAAAGACGAGGTTCTACAGTTGTGTCGCATCGTGAGCAATGACCGACTGCGTGAACGTATGGGCGCTTTTCGGCAACGATGCGGCCCAGCTTGCGAAGCTCTTCCACAACTTCCTTGCGAGCTTCAAAGCGATCCATGCCATCAAAGCGAGTTCCGGAGTTAGCCATCACGCCGTGCTCATTCATAATGATTGGCATATCTATTCCATGGCGCATTGCCATTTCAAAGTCATTCGGGTCATGTGCGCCAGTTACTTTAACTGCGCCCGTTCCAAATTCAGGGTCAACAAGTTCGTCAGCAATAATCGGAATCATTCGATTAACGAGTGGTAGCAAAACTTTCTTGCCGATCATGTGCTTGTAGCGCTCATCTTCTGGATGTACTGCAACTGCTCCATCGCCCATCATCGTTTCAGCGCGAGTGGTAGCAACAACTATTGAGAGCTCATCATCGCCATATCGAACCTGTACGAATTCGCCAGCATCATCACTATGTTCTACTTCAATATCCGAGAGCGCAGTTAAACATCGTGGGCACCAGTTGATGATGCGCTCGGCGCGATAAATTAATCCAGCGTCATATAAACGCTTAAAAATTTCTAAAACAGCCTTGGATAGACCTTCATCCATCGTGAATGCTTCGCGCGACCAATCAACCGAATCACCGAGACGCTTCATCTGTCCGAGGATTGCTCCGCCGGATTCGGCCTTCCACTCCCAGACCTTTGCCACAAACTTTTCCCGACCTAAATCGTGGCGTGACAAACCTTGGGCAGCTAATTGTTTTTCTACAACATTTTGAGTTGCAATTCCTGCGTGATCCATTCCCGGAAGCCAGAGCGCTTCAAAACCTTTCATGCGCTTCATGCGGGTCAAGATGTCTTGCAGTGTGTGATCAAGTGCGTGGCCAATGTGAAGTGAGCCAGTCACATTTGGCGGTGGAATAACGATGGTGAACGGAGGCTTGGCTGAGGATGCATCTGCTCGGAAATATCCGGCATCGAGCCACTTTTGGTAGAGCGGCGCCTCAATATCGGCAGGCGAGAATGTGGCAGCTAGCTCTAACTCTTTCTTCTCGCTCATAACGGCTAAGTCTAGATGAAGTTAAGCGCTCTTCTCGTCACCGGATTTATCGCCCTTATCGGCCTTCTCTGCCCGAGTGTTCCGCTTTGGTCCACCTGCAGCGCGATTGATATAGGTCGGAGCAGCCTCTTTATTGACTGCTTCTGGGGTTACTAAGACTTTTTCAATCTCTGGCTTTGATGGAATTTCATACATGACACCAAGCAGCGTCTCTTCCATAATCGCGCGAAGTCCGCGCGCACCTGTTCCGCGCTTGATTGCGAGATCTGCGACAACTTCTAGCGCTTGCGGGGTGAACTCAAGTTCGACGCCATCTAGTTCAAAGAGTTTTTGATATTGCTTAACCAGTGCGTTCTTTGGTTCGGTCAAGATCTGCATTAGAGCTGGGCGATCTAAATTCTCAACGCTGGTGAGAATAGGAAGGCGACCAATGAACTCTGGAATCATTCCAAACTTCAATAAATCTTCTGGCATGACATCGGCAAAGATATCGGTTTTAACTTCAGTATCAACTGATTGCAGCATTGCATTAAATCCAACGCCTGCCTTGCCCTTGCGGTTTTCGATAA
>CAIUHB010000229.1 GCA_903898855.1 uncultured Actinomycetes bacterium
ATGAGCGCCGTACTTGTCGAAGAGGGTATTGATAAGGGCGCAGTCTGGCATTTTGGCCAACCCAATCACGAACAACGCGCACTGCACGAAGGTACTGCTTGGGCAGACCTTTCTCATCGCGCAGTAATTACAGTCGCAGGCGAAGATCGTTTGAAATGGCTCCATGATTTAACCACTCAACATCTACTAGAACTTCCAGCGCTCTCCTGGACCACCGCGCTGATTTTGGATCCACAAGGACATGTTGAACACCAACTTTTTCTAGTCGATGATGGAACTACTTCATGGATTCATACTGAGGCAGAGCGAGCCCCTTCTTTAGTTGACTACCTCAACAAGATGAAGTTCATGCTTCGCGTCGATGTTATGGATCGCACCAATGAATTTGCAGTGATGCGCGCGCCGGGCAAACCAGATGCAATGGGTGGGCCATATGCGCTTATCTCCCGAAATGATGTAGCCGATACAACAGCAGCCTGGTCTGAGAACAATATGCAGATTGGCACCTGGGCACTGGAAGCCGAACGCATTGCTGCCGGTCGCCCGCGCATTGGTTTGGATATGGATTACAAATCCATCCCTAATGAATTAGGGCTACTTAATACTTCAGTGCATATGCAGAAAGGCTGCTATCGCGGCCAAGAGACGGTGGCGAAGGTTTTTAACTTAGGTCAACCACCACGTCGCTTAACACTGCTCCATCTAGATGGCAGCATGGTTGATCTGCCAGCACATGGCGCCCCAGTCGAATTAGATGGGAAAGAAGTTGGTTTTATCGGCTCAGTTGCTCGCCATTATGAGCTTGGTCCAATCGCACTTGCGCTCATTAAGCGCAACGTGGCAGTTGGTGCAGTACTTACCGCTGCCGGGATTCCGGCTTCGCAGGAGTTACTTAATAAATAAGGGCTTGTGCATTATCTGCAGTAATTTCTTCAACAAATGTTGCGGCGCCCTTAATCACAATTCCTGGTATCAAATCTGATTCGTTGAGGTTTCGGCGTGCAGCACATTGCGAACAAAGCGTCATCGTTCCGCCAGTCACAATTGCATCGCGCAATCCAGCAAGAGATGCAGCGTGTGCGAGTGTAAATTCTTCAGCTTTACCGGGAAGTGCCAGCCAAGAAGCCTCACCAGTGAGCCAAAACGAGACCGCAACTCCGGAGGCGAGTGCGGCTCCGGCAACGGTAAAGGCTTGGGAAAGCGGCTCGGGTTGTTCAACGCCAACGGTTACCTTGATAACTAACTTCTTGCTCATGAGCAAACCATATCTGCAGTTGCCAGCCGTTACGATGGGATAGTGGAGACCCTGACGAGTATTGCGCTGATAATTGCAGCCTTTGCCATCGGATTAATCCTCACTATTCGCGGTGCCAGAGGAGTACGTAAAGCCTGGAAGCAGACTGCAAGCGCCACCGAGCACGATAACGAGAGATAAAGAGAAGACTGAGATGGCATTTACTATTCCCGAAGGTTTGCATGAAGAGCTTTATCCGCTCGCCTGGTTGGTTGGCACTTGGCGCGGCAAAGGCCGAGGAGAATATGAAGGCATAGAGCCATTTCTCTTTGCGCAAGAGGTCTCTTTCAATCACGATGGCCGCAACTTTCTCAATTACTTTTCGCGCAGCTGGATCATCAACGAAGAGAATGAAATCATCCGCCCCGCTGCCTCCGAGGTTGGTTATTGGCGAGTGCAACCAAATAACGTGCTCGAGGTTGTTCTGGCGCACAGCACTGGAATCACCGAAGGGTGGGTTGGTGTTCACGATGGACCCAAGATTCAATTGGCAATGGATAGAGCGTATTCGGCGCCTAATGCAAAAACTGTTGATGAAGGCAGCCGGCTCTACGGACTAGTTGAAGGACAACTCTTCTTCGCTTACGACATGGCGGCCGAAGGTAAGACGATGCAAGCCCATATCTGGTCCAGCTTGGAGCGCCAAGGCGATGAGTAAAGCTCCAGAAGTTCTAGCAGAGTTAGTACGCAACGATGTTGTGGAGTCATTTCATACTGGCCACTTAGTAATGCTTAACACCGATGGTTCAATCTATAAATCAAAGGGCAACATTGATTTGCCAATCTTTCCGCGCTCTTCAGTGAAATCTTTACAGGCATCAGCGATGGTGCGTTCGGGTCTCAAATTGCCACCAAAACTTCTGGCACTGACCTGCGCCTCACACTCTGGTTCAAAGATGCATCAAGATGCGGTGCTCGAGATTCTGGCCACCGTTGGTTTAAATGAAGATGCACTACTGAACGCGACTGATCGCCCGCTCGGTGAGCACGAGCGAATTGCTTGGGGCAGCAAAGCACCGACGCGCTTGGCCATGAACTGCAGCGGAAAGCATGCGGGAATGCTTGCTACCTGTGTCATCAATGGTTGGGATACCAAAACATATTTAGAGCAGAGCCATCCATTGCAACAAGCAATCTTGCGCGAGATCGAGACCATGTCAGGTCAGAGCGTTGCCAATAAAACTTTTGATGGTTGCGGCGCACCGCTCTTTGCTATCACCGTACTTGGCCTAGCCCAAGCAATTCATCGAATTACTGTTTCTACAGATCCCATCCATCAACAGATTGTTGCGGCGTGCCGGCAATACCCCGAGATGGTTGCGGGCGAAGGTCGCATGCCAACTCGAATGATGCAGGCAGTACCTGGCATGTTTATGAAAGATGGAGCAGAGGGAGTCGAAATTAGCTCTCTTCCTGATGGTCGCACCCTTGCCTTCAAGATTGCCGATGGATCGGCGCGCGCTGCCGGCACCATCATTGAAGCGGCATATAAAGAGTGGGGAATCACCACGCCTGATGTGAAGGTCAATGTCTACGGCGGAGCGAGCGTTGTTGGGGGAATACGAGCCACGCTCTAAGCGTTTACACTTGTGAGATGAAACCCCGCATCGCCACATTGATGGTGCATACCTCCCCGCTAGAACAAGCGGGTATCGGTGATGCCGGTGGAATGAATGTATACGTCGTTGAAAACGCGATGAAGATGGCGGCCGCCGGAGTTGAAGTAGATATCTTTACCCGCGCAGCTACCACCGGACTACCTGCATCGGTCGAAATTGCCGATGGCGTCACAGTTCGACATTTAGAGACCAAGACTTTGCAGCCACTTTCTAAAGAAGAACTTCCTTCTCAAATTAGCGCGCTCACTTCATCTTTTATGCACTTCGCCGAGAGCAAGCCGGCTGATTACTACGACATCCTGCACTCTCATTATTGGATTAGCGGCCAGCTCGGGTGGATGATCTCTGAGCGCACTGGACTCCCATTAGTTCACACCATGCACACCATGGCAAAGGTGAAGAACTTAGCTCTTGCTGA
>CAIUHB010000230.1 GCA_903898855.1 uncultured Actinomycetes bacterium
CGCGTTGCGACGCTAAAGCGCAAACTCGATAATGGCGTGACTCAACAGAACACGGCTGGATTTACTCCGCAACAATTAATGGCGGAAATTTCGCGCAAGAGCCAAGAGTTGATCGACCGCCAGACTAAATGTTTCCACGAGCGGATCTATCCGCAACTTACCTCCGCAGGTATCTCGATTGTTAAGTGGGATGTGCTCAGCGAATCTGAAATAAATTTTGTTAACCAAATATTCCAAGAGAAAATTTTCCCGGTTCTCACCCCACTGGCAGTCGATCCATCCCACCCATTTCCCTATATCTCGGGGTTGTCACTCAATCTTGCGGTTGTAGTAAAGAAGAGTGATGATGGGGAAGAGCTCTTTGCCAGAGTGAAAGTTCCCTCAAACTTGCCACGTTTTGTTGAAACTCAAAAGGGCGAGAGCAAGCGCTTTATTCCGCTCGAGCAAGTAATCGTTGCCAATCTCGCGCATCTATTTCCGGGCATGGAAATCGTCAATAACTTCACCTTCAGGCTAACTCGAAATGCAGATTTGGAGATAGAAGAGGAAGAGAGCGAAGATTTGCTCGCTTCCATGGAGCAGGAGCTCTTGCGCCGTAAATTTGGTCCACCAGTACGTTTGGAAATTGATCGCGATATTGAGGGCGAATTACTTCATACCTTGATGGAAGAGTTGGGCGTAAAAGAGCAGGACATCAGTCGTTATCAGGAGCCACTCGACCTTACCGGTCTCAACCGAATTGCTGATTTGGATTATCCCGAGCTTAAATTTCCGGCTTTTCGCAATCAAGTGCATAGAGATTTACGAGAAATTGATCCCGATTCCACAGATGCCTTCTTTGATGCGATTAAGCGACATGAAATTTTGCTGCACCATCCATATGAATCTTTTAACTCATCGGTTGTTCGCTTCCTAGAATCTGCCGCTACTGATCCTCACGTACTTGCAATAAAGCAGACTTTGTACCGAACTTCAGGTGATTCACCGATTGTTCAGGCGCTGATTGAAGCTGCCGAAGCTGGCAAGCAGGTGCTAGCAGTAATTGAAATTCGGGCACGATTTGATGAACAAGCCAATGTGCGTTGGGCCAGAAAGTTAGAAGATGCTGGCGTGCACGTTGTTTACGGACTTGTCGGATTTAAGACTCATGCCAAGTTATCGCTAGTTGTGCGTGATGAAATGGGCGCAATTCGTCGCTACGTTCATATGGGAACAGGTAACTACAACCCAAAGACCGCCCGTTTGTATGAGGACTTCGGATTACTCAGTGCAGACCCCGAACTCGGCGATGACGTGAATAAGCTCTTCAACCAACTCTCTGGCTTTGCGCCTCAAACCTCATTTTCAAGATTGCTCGTGGCACCTAGAACGCTTCGATCTGGACTTCTTGATCGAATTAACCGTGAGGTGGAAAACCATAAAGCCGGTAAGCCTGCTGGCATTCGAATGAAGCTCAACTCAATCCTCGACGAGGAGTTTATCGAAGCGCTCTATCGAGCATCGCAAGCTGGAGTGAAAATTGAATTAGTGGTTCGAGGCATCTGCGCAATTCGTGCTGGTGTGCCAGGGCTATCTGAAAATATTTTCGTTCGCTCCATTCTTGGTCGATTCCTTGAGCACTCTCGTATCTTCCATTTCGTCAATGGCGGACAGGATGAGCTGTGGATTGGTAGCGCAGACCTTATGCATCGAAACCTTGATCGTCGTGTTGAGAGCATGGTTCGAATTACAGCCGCGGACCACAAGCGAATGTTGCTGCGCGCTTTAGATCATTACCTTTCACCTAACTCACCATGCTGGGTAATGCGAGCAGATGGCGGCTGGGCACACATCACCACATCTGATTCAGGCGAACCTTTAACCGACTTCCATGCACAAGTTATCGATTGGTACCGTGGCCGCGAATGAGTTACTCAGTAATTGCAGCAGGTGCCGTCATTTGGCGTCGCAACTCCGATAAAGATATTGAAGTAGCCGTGGTGCATAGACCTCGATACGACGACTGGTCTATCCCAAAGGGGAAACTAGAAGAAGGCGAATCACTTGTCTCTTGTGCTTTTCGGGAAGGACAAGAGGAGACCGGACTTAACTTCTCATTTGGTCCCTACATTGGCGACGTGGAATATCCAACCGTCGATGGGTTAAAGCGAGTCAGCTATTGGTCGGCGCGTTATATTCACAAAGATCGAGAATTTCAACCAAATATTGAGGTAGATCGACTTGAGTGGTGGCCGATCCAAATCGCGTTGGAAAGATTATCGCGCGAAAGTGATGTAGAAATTTTGGCAAGGTTTTTAGATACTCCTTTTGAAGCAACTCCACTTATATTACTTCGACATGCCAAGGCGCTTAACCGCGAGGAATGGCAGGGCGAAGATGAAGATCGACCACTCGATAACACTGGTCAGATTCAAGCCAAGCGTATGCATTCCGTTTATCAAGTCTTTAACATTCAAAAAATCGTAACCTCTGATGCGGTTCGTTGCTATGACACAGTCACAAACATGGCTCGTATCTTTGGTGTTGAACCAGTAATTACAAGTGCGGTCAGCGAATACGTTTATAAAAAGAATAAGGATAAATGCCTCGACTTTGTCCGCGAACTAGCCGATGAAGTAGGCGAGCTCAAAGCCCCAACAATCCTGTGCAGCCATAATCCAGTGTTACCAAAGATGCTCGGCAAATTACTCAAGAAATCTAAGTTAAAAGATGAGTCCTTGCCTGCCGGCAAGCTCAATCCAGGTGATGCTTGGGTCGTCTATCTCAAAAAGCGCAAAGTTGTTGCTGTGGAGTACATACCCGCTCCTTGATTACTTCTCGGTCCAGTCCATCCACTTAAGGACTACGCCCTCTCGCAGCGCCCACGGGCAAATTTCGAGGGTCTCTAAATCTAGATTGCGCATCACGCTCTCAGTTACAAATGCACCGGCCACAATTTGGCTGGCTCGGTTTGCTGAAACTCCTGGCAGTTGAATTCGCTCGTCTAAATCCATGCCGGAAAGTTTGGCTGAAATCTTCCTGATGACATCGGCTTTTATCACTTTGCCATTTCCGCCAAACCAATCACCACAAAGTCGAGCCAATGTTCGAAGCGTTTTGCTAGTTGCAATTGCACGATCTGAATCCTGATGATGAACCATCGCTGGCAATATCGATTCAAGTTGGCTCTCGATGTACTCGCGTAAGTTGCGAATACTCTTTTCGGTGTAAGGATCACCTTGTAAATGATTCTTAGTAAGTCGAGCCGCACCCAATGGAAGTGAGACTGCAACTTCTGGCGCCTCATCCACTCCAGCGGCAATCTCAAGTGAGCCGCCACCAATATCAATTACTAGCAACCGTCCACTTGACCAACCAAACCAACGGCGAGCTGCAAGGAAGGTAAGTCGCGCTTCATCTTCACCAGAGAGAACTTGTAAATCAATGTCAAAGTCGCGATTTAAATTAGCGATAATTTCAGATCCATTGGCTGATTCTCGAAGTGCGGAGGTAGCAAATGGAAGTAGCTCCTCAACTCCAGCTTTTTTAGATTGCGCGACAGCTTCTTTAATGCTTGTACGAAGTTTCTCAATGCCTTCGGCGGTGATCTCATTTTCCGGCGATAGATATTCCGTCAGCCGCAGTTCTTCTTTAAAGTTAAAGGTTGGATTAGGGCGTGCTCCAGGGTGGGTGTCGACGACTTGAAGATGGATGGTGTTAGATCCAACGTCGAGGACACCTAGTCGCATGCCTTGAACTTACTATCCCCACCGGTGCTTGCTCAATTTTGCGCTAAATGCTGGATTTCGCGTCTCCCTTTTCCCCATGCCATAATTACGCCCTGCCCAAGTGAAGTTTTGACTTGGAAGCAGGCCTCCCTAGCTCAGTGGTAGAGCATCCGCCTTGTAAGCGGAAGGTCGTCAGTTCAATCCTGACGGGGGGCTCCAGAAATTCACTTTGGCATTACCTATTTGTTGCATTGCTTTATCTGCCTCAACATCTTTCCCTGATTAAATGGAGAAATGTTTAGTAAGCGAAAAGTAAAAACTGTCGTGATTGTGGGCGGCGGAATTATCGGAACTATGCACGCGTGGCTAGCCTTAGAAGCTGGACATAAAGTAATTCATTGTGAGCGAGATTTGGCTCCGCAATCCGCTTCTATCCGAAATTTTGGTTTGATATGGGTTAGCGGGCGTGAAGCCGGCACCGAGCTCGCATTAGGCCTACGTGCCCGCCAATTATGGGAAGAGATTGGCAGTAAAGCGGCAATTGGATTTAGAGCGAATGGATCTTTGACCATTGCACAAAATGAAGCAGAGCTAGGAATTTTACGTGAAGCAGTAACGATGAGCGATGCTCATGAACGTGGATTTGAATTACTAAATAGCGCAGATGTAAAAAAATTAGAGCCAGTTTTAGCCGGAAATCATTTAGGCGCACTCCGATGCTCCACTGACGCAGCAGTCGAACCCTCACTACTTCTAAATGGATTACGAGCAAATATGTTAGGTAATGAGAAATACTCTTGGTTGCCGTACTTCGATGTCGTTAAATACAAGCGAACAGATTATGGACATACAATAAAAAGCTCTGAAGGATTGAAAGTCTCTGGGGATTTTATTGCCTTTATTCCAGGGGCCGTCCATAAAGGATTTCTCTCAGAGTACTTTGAAGGCGCACCATTACGGCGAGTCCGCCTTCAGATGGCAGCAACCACCCCATTCCCAAATAAGTTACACCACTCAGTAGCCGATGGTGACTCCTTACGATATTACCCTGCCTTTAAAAATCTCTCATTATCCACTTTACCTCCACAATCAGGAGTGGCAGCTGATCGAAAAATGCAACTTCTTCTTGTTCAGCGATTAGATGGCTCTCTTACTATCGGAGATACTCATGAATATATTGAGCCATTTGATCATGAGATTCGAGAAGAGCCTTATGAGCACTTATCTCATGTCATATCTAATCTTTTCGGCACACCTGCCCCAAAGATTCTCAGAAGATGGGATGGGGTTTATAGCCAATCTACAAATTCAGATATTTATTTCAGAAAAGAAATCGAAAAAGGCGCCGTAATTGTCACGGGAGGTGGCGGAAGAGGAAATTCTCTAGCACCCGCCATTGCAGAGGAGACGATGAACAAGTGGGGGATATAAAGCTCGCGGTTTTCGACGTTGCTGGTACAACTGCAAAGGACGACGGATTAGTAGTAAAAGCTTTTGTGAGCGCCGCGATTAGTCAAGGGATAGCCTGTAACTCTGAGCCGATGCATAACGCAATCGAATATGTTGAAAAGACGATGGGACAACGCAAGATAGACGTCTTTAAGCACATTTTTGAAGGCGACCTAGCCAAGGCAGAGGCAGCACATGAAAGATTCATCACTGCCTATTTAGAATTAATTCAACAGGGAGAATTGGAAGAGTTCTCTGGCATAAGCGATCTATTTTCCACACTTAAATTGAGAGGAATTGGTGTTGCAATTACCACTGGATTTCCCCGTGAAATTCTCGACTTGATCATCGAAAGCCTCAACTGGAGCAATCTTGTTGATTATTCTGTCGCGGCTTCTGAGGTAAGCAATGGTCGACCTGATCCAGAGATGATTCTGCGCTGTATTGACCAATATAACTTTTCCAATGGGACAAGTATTGTGGCTGGTGATATTGCGGTTATTGGCGATACGGTTTCTGATATACAGAGTGGTATTAATGCCGGTGCAAGGTTTGTCGTCGGAATTAATTCCGGTACACATACCTCTCAAGCGTTAATCGGTGCGGGCGCCACGCATATTTTAGCCGCTACTACCGAGTTGTTAACCTCCGTTAACTTTTTAGATTAATTAAGTTATCAAGGTATTTGGTTACTAGTTTCATACTATTTACTGAATCAACATCAACTGGATTCCCGCCCAACACTCATTAGATACTTATTGGGAGTTGGCTAGCCCCACAAGTCCTTAAGGGGGAAATATGCGCAAGCATTTACTTGCTGCATTGGTCGCAACCACAATGGTCGCCTCTGCAGTTGTAGCAACATCTTCAGCACAAGCAGCATCAATTGACTACTCAAAGTGCGCCGATATCAAGGCATGCGGTGGTATGGATGCTCTTGTGAAAGCAGCTCAAAAAGAGGGCAAGCTCAATGTCATTACTCTTCCACGTGACTGGGCTAACTATGGCGAAGCCATGGATCTCTTTACTAAGGCATTCGGAATTAAAATCACAGATGATAACCCAGATGGCTCATCTGCCTATGAAATTCAGACAATGAAGACCGCACCTGCATCAAAGGTCCCAGATGCTGTCGACGTTGGTATTACCTACATTCCAGATAACTTGAATCTTTTTGCTCCTTATAAGGTTCAGACCTGGAATGACATTGCTTCTCAGTGGAAGGATCCAAACGGCCGCTGGGCTGGCGATTACTACGGTCAAATCGCGCTTGCCTACGATTCATCAATATCGAAAGCGCCAACATCCTTCGCTGATCTTAAGGATCCAGCATTTAAGAACATGGTCGCAATCGGTGGAGACCCAACTGGTGCACAAGAGGCACTTATGTCGGTCTTTGCAGCTAATCTCTCGTCAGGTGGTACACCAGATAACGTCCAACCAGGAATTGATTATTTCAAGTCACTCAAGACTTCTGGAAATTTTGTAACAGCTCTTGCAAATGGACAAAATCTTCTTGCTGGTGCCTACAAGGTTTCTTTCAGCTGGGACTTTAATGGCCCAGGTGCAATTGCAACCGCAGCAAAGGCGGGAATCAAGCTTAAGTATGTAATTCCGTCTGATGCCGTAATCAAGGGAACGCCTTATGTGACCGCGATTCCATTTAACGCCCCACACCCAGCAGCAGCTCGCCTATGGACCGAGTTCTTGTACTCACAGAACAAGGGCAAGCTCTCTGCAACCCTAGGTTCAGTTAAGGGCCTCTCAGGTTCAAAGATTTTCTCATCAATTATGGGAGGTCAAAACATTTGGATCTCAGGCGCCGCACATCCAATCACTGAAGATGCAATGCGTACCAAGGGTCTTGCCATCAATCCTCCAGCAGGATTTGAAACTCCTAAGGGCGCAAAGGTTGTACTTCCTACACCTGCCCAACAAGATGCAGCTAAAACACTATTGAAGGCGCAATGGCCTGCAATAGCTGGAAACTAAGCGTCGATTTAATTAATCGATGAGGGAGACGAGCGCGATGGGTTCCCGGACAGACCTTTCCCATCGCGTTCGTTTCACTGCAGCACCATTAATACCATTTCTTGCGTTTACTGGATTTTTTCTACTTTGGCCAATATGTGCCGTAACACTTAGAGCATTGAAAGGAAATGACGGGGCATGGACCTTTTCCAACTTTCACACCATTATGCATGGCTCTTACCTTCACGCGTTTATGACGAGCATCAAACTCGCTCTTACAACTGCGGCCATCGGTTCGATCATTGGAGCCTTCTTTGCATTTGTAATCGTGCGATACGCCGGGACTAAATTAACCGCCACTCTCGACAGTATCTCCGCAGTTTTCGCAAATTCAGGTGGCGTTCCTTTAGCCTTTATGTTTATTGCCTCTTTTGGAGTCCAAGGAATGGTCACCAAGTGGCTCAAGATCATTGGCTGGGATATTTATGCCGGACACTTCACCATATTTTCATATACCGGCGTCGTTATGGTCTACACATTCTTTCAAATACCCTTAATGTTTCTGGTCTTCAAACCTGCTGTAGCAGGATTACGGAAAGAATGGTTTGAAGCAAGTAAGAGTCTAGGCGGAAGTCAGCTCATGTATTTCCGACGCATAGCAATTCCTGTACTGACCCCATCCTTCCTGGGAGCGTTCTTTCTTCTCTTTTCAGGTGGATTTTCAGCTTATGCAACTGCTCGGGCTCTTACAGTTGGCACAGTTCCATTAGTTCCAATTGTTATAGGGACACTCGTCGATGGGAATGTCGTTTCAGATCAGGCGAATTTAGGCGATGCACTAGCCGTCGGCATGGTTGTAGTTGCAACTATTGGGATGTTTGGATATTTCTTGGCAGGTCGCAAATCAAGGAAATGGCAGAACTTTAAGTGAAAAATAGGAGCAAGATATTTTCACTTACAACTTTCACTAGTTTCTCGTTGGTTATCTTTATATTTCCGTTACTTGCTGCAACCATATTTTCTTTCAAGGGAGCAGGTGGTCGGGGATACTCGTTCGATAACTATTTGTGGCTCCTTCATCAAGATGGATTTTGGCCAAGCTTGGGTACGTCGGTAAAACTAGCCTTGTTGACGGGTGTACTCAATATTGTCTTAATGGTTCCAACAATGGTTTTTCTTAACTTAAAAGCCAATAATTGGAAACCGTTAGTTGATTTCATTTGTATTCTTCCATTGATTATCCCAGTCGTTTCACTAGCGATTGGCGCTCAAGTGGCAATGCCTAAATTTCTTCAAAACTCTCAATATGAACTAGTTTTCTTTTTTGTCATTATTTCCCTGCCTTACACCTTCCGTACTCTGGATACTGCACTTTCTGCTGTTTCGCTTCTCACTCTTGTTGAGGCTTCACGAAGTCTTGGTGCATCTTGGTTATCTACCATCCTGCGGGTAATTATTCCGAGCATCCGATCCGGAATCATCGGCACCCTCTTTCTCTCATTTGCTTTAGCAATTGGCGAATACACCATAACTTCACTTCTTCACTGGGACACCTTTCCTACTTGGACTGTTGTCGCTGCTCAACAAAATATCTTGGGGGCCGTAGCTATTTCAATCTTCTCTTTTATCGCGGCCATAACTCTAATGACCGGTGTAGCTCTAGTCCCACTTAAAAAGAAAAGAATAAAGGAATCAATATGAGCAGTAAGAGTCGCAAGAGCAGCACTTTAGAGCTAAAAAAGATAACGCGTCACTTTGGCGATGTCCGTGCCTTAGATGGCTTTGATCTTGAGCTCGTGCCAGGTGAATTAGTTTCGCTCTTGGGTCCTTCTGGATGTGGAAAGACAACGGCACTTCGAATTGTGGCGGGATTAGAGGTGGCTGACTCCGGCCAACTACTGGTTAATGGTGAAAAATATCTAGAAGTACCAGCGAATCAAAGAGATATGGGAATGGTATTTCAGTCTTACTCACTTTTCCCTAATATGACTGTTGCTCAAAATATCGAATATGGGCTTAGGGCCAGAAAAGTAGATAGCGCCAAGCGAGAGAAGCGAGTGAGAAAAATGTTGGAGCTAGTTGATTTAGCTTCAAAGTTTGGCTCATATCCGCATCAGCTCTCAGGTGGCCAACAACAGCGCGTTGCTTTGGCCAGAGCGCTTGCTATCGAGCCAACAGTCTTACTTCTCGATGAACCTCTTTCTGCATTAGATGCACAGGTTCGCGGCCAAATACGAGAGGAAATTCGGAGAATCCAATTGGATCTCGGCATTACGACGCTATTCGTAACACACGATCAAGAAGAGGCCATGGCTATCTCTGATCGGGTGGGAGTAATGAATAAGGGCGTACTAGAGCAAATTGCCACCCCAACGGCCTTGTACAACTCGCCCGAAACGCCATTTGTCGCCTCGTTTGTCGGGCAGGCTAATAGGTTGCCCGCTGAAGTCTCCGGCTCGGGAAATGTAAAAGTTCTAAATCAAAAGATTCCGCTCTCTCCGCTTTCTACCACACATGAGAAATCGAAAAATGTAGCTGCGCTAATTCGGCCGGAGGCCTTGGCGATAACAGATTCTCAGGATCCTGATGGCTGGAGAGGAATAGTGGCGGTCAAGTCATTTCTTGGCCCGATGACTAAGTTAGGAATTTCTTCAGAAGGCTTACCACTTATACATATCAACCTCTCAAGTAAGGATGCTCGTAAGATTGAAATTGGCGACGTATTGACCTTCAAAATAATTGCCGAGGAAGTTATGGTGGAAAGTGCGTAATCCTGATACCCAACATCTCCGCATCCTTCGAGGCGAAGCTAATGAAAAGGGCTGGCGAAATTTAGAAATGGATTTAGGAGAGGAAATACTTGGGAATCCTCCCTCTTCTAATGCAAAGTCATTGCTGAGCTTGATTCATATCTCAGATTTACATATCTGTGACGCACAATCACCGGCCCGCATCGAACTTTTGGATCGTTTTGCCGATCCACATCATTCGATGTCTGAATTAGTGAAGCTCGTTGGTGTTTATCGTGCTCAAGAAATTTTGACAGCGCAGACTCTTGAAGCCATGGTTCAGACTATTAATTTATTTAATAGTGGTCCGATTTCAACTCGGCCAATCGATGCCGTAGTAGTCACTGGAGACGTAACAGACAACGCCCAAAGTAATGAGCTTGCGTGGTACATGTCAATTATGGATGGCGGAGATGTTCATCCAGATAGCGGAGATCTTTCGCAATGGGAGGGAGTGGCTTCTACTGATCCGACTAAATATGATCGTTCGTATTGGAACCCAGAAGGAACTCCTGAGGGATGTGAGGATGACTTTCCTCGCTCATATTATGGTTTTCCTATTATTAAGGGTCTAACTGATGCGGTGCGAAGGAAATTTAAAGCTACGGGTCTACGCCATAATTGGTATGCAACACATGGCAACCATGACGCCTTACTTCAGGGAACTGTGCCGAGCGATGAAATACTTCATGCAATCTCAACAGGTGATAAACGAGCTATCGAATTAGCTCCCGACCTTGATCTCTCTGAACTTTTTGCTAGTTTTAATCAAGTTGGACCGGCGAATTACCCGAAAGCTGAGTCTGCTATTTATAGAGAGACAACTTCTGATTCACGGCGAGCATTTAATCAATTATCGGATTGGGCAAGAATTCACAACGATTGTGGTCATGGTCATGGATTAAGTGTTTCGAATATTGCCGATGGCACGAAGTACTGGTTTAAAGATTTTGATGAAGTCCGTTTAATATCGTTAGATACAGTTAATATCAATGGAGGCTGGCAGGGCTCGCTTGATGAAACTCAATTTGATTGGCTTAAGAAGGTTCTATCGGATCCGATGCCGAGATATTTTGTCATACTTTCACACCATCCAGCTTCGACCCTATTCAATCTTTACGCAAAAGATGGCGCTGATCGCCGTATTGGTGAAGTAGAGCTCCTAGATATTTTGCACAAAGAACCACGTGTAATTCTTTGGTTGGCTGGACATAATCACGAGCATAAAATTGAATTTTTAGGCCGAAATAATTTCGAAAAATCTGCGGGATTTTGGCATATTCAAACCGCTTCAAATATCGATTGGCCTCAACAAGGCCGTACTATTGAAATTCTTCAAGATGGAAACCGAGTTGTCATCGCTACCACCGTTTTTGATCATCAAAGTCCTATTCGAATCGACGAAGCAACTTCGGATTTGGAAAATCCGGTGGCATTGGCTGGAATTTCTCGAATTCTCTCAGCCAACCACTGGCAGCGTAGATCTGGGGAGTTTGACCTTGCCCTCTCAGCCGGCACAATAAATGATCGAAACCGTTTTCTCTGGTTATAAAAGGCTACCTTTGGTATGAATAGGGCATGGCAACCCGTCGAGATTTTGATGTCCTGATTATTGGATCAGGTTTCGGTGGTTCGGTCTCTGCCTTACGGCTCCGGGAAAAAGGCTATGAAGTCGGAGTACTGGAAGCCGGTCGAAGATTTGACGATAAAGATTTCCCCAAGACCTCCTGGCGGCTCTCCAAGTTTCTCTTCTTTCCCCGCCTTGGACTTCGCGGCATTCAACGCATTCACGCGCTACCCGACGTCTTAGTACTTGCTGGCGCTGGAGTTGGTGGCGGCTCACTTGTCTACGCCAACACTTTGTACGAACCACCAGATTCATATTTCAACGATAAGCAGTGGGCACACATCACCAATTGGAAGCGCGAGCTTGCACCTTGGTATGACCAAGCAAAGCGAATGCTAGGCGTTATTGATAATCCATATTTCTCACCAGCCGATGCGGCGATGAAGCAAGCAGCAGAAGAAATGGGCGTTGGCCACACCTTTAAGTTGGCGCCACTGGGAATCTATTTCGGCGAGCACGAGAATCAG
>CAIUHB010000231.1 GCA_903898855.1 uncultured Actinomycetes bacterium
CGCTTTGATTCGTTAATGATTGCGTCAGCAAGACCACGCCGGAATGTTTCGCTGGAGCGTAAGGACTCAAATCCCAACTTGATTTGATCATCTAATTCACTCATCGTCCCCACCCTCCTCTCTTTGTATCACGACTTCAGCATCAATGACTTCACCAGACTCAAGCGCTCGTGGCCGGGGCCCGGCGGAGAGTCGAGGTAAAAACTCCATATAAGAAGCCACTGCTTCACGACCCCGGGCTAATTGCGAGGCCACAGTACCAATCGGGATATCTAATACTTCGGCAACTTCTTTTATTGGCATCATGTATTCATACGTCAAAGTGAGAACTGCTCGTTGCGACGGCGTTAAATTCCGAAGTGCCATTTGCACAGAAGTTGCTTCGGCAATTGCATCGCTGCGATCTCCGATTGATATTCCGCCGTTCAAATACTCCCAAGAAATTTCCCGTTCGACTTGTCGTCTCGCCCATTTGCGCCGAAGGTCGGCGTGCTTGCTGACCATAACCTTGATGACATACGCATCCAAGTTAGGGTGCTCGCGCACCTCTGCCCACCTTTTGTAAACGTCTAAAAGTGCCTCTTGAAGCACGTCGTCAGCGTTTTGATTATCGAAACAGATTCTGCGAGCCGCTGCCATCAACATGGATTCACGCTCGTCTAACCATAACGTGAATTCGGAGTCGCGCTTGGAACTCACCGTGATTGGTCCCGCTTGCGCATGCGTCGATTCTAAGGGCGGGTCGCATACCTAGTCACCTGCAATTTTGCGGGAATTTATCCCTGACTGGGCCTATTGCTCGGGTGGCACTCTGGGTTTTTGCCTTTTCTGAGTCCAGATCTCTTCAGCGCTCTCGGCAGACCTAGCCAGAAATGCGCCCACCAAGCGGAGAGTTGGGACGACCCCCAAAGCGATGATAATCAAACCTTTAATGACAAGCGAAAGGAGTTTACTCACGGTTCGCAAGGCGAGAGAGATCGAATTGCCTATCATCAAAAAGGTAAATTTTGTTATAAAGAGTATGAACTTATAGACCCCGTCGATTTTCACCCGACACCACCGTTTCGCATTTTTCTACCCACCTTATTTGAGCCGTAAATTCCCGACGGACTTATCCTTAAAAATCTTGCAAATTTGGGATAAATAGTGGCCGGTAGCGCGGTAGTAAAGAAATAACCGTCTGAGGGGGAGATATGACTACGGTCCTTATTGTCATCGCGATAGCACTACTGCTGGGAGCAGGCCTATTTTTTAAAGCCGCTAACTCCTATGGTGGGGTAAAGGCATTCTTAGCCAAAGAGCTGAAGGAAGAGCGCGCAAAATTAGCTGCCCACAGAAAAAGGGCGAAGACCCTTAAAAAATCTGCTCAGGGAGAAATGAGCAGTGCAACCAAAGAGGTCAAGCGCGCACATAAGGAATATGAAAAGCGAGTTGGAGAAGCGACTGCCACCTTGCAGGGCTTGCTAGATTCCGGAAGCGGAGCCAAGATATTAAAGCTTGGTCGAGTGACTCTTTACGAACACAAAATCACCGTAAAGGATAATTCCTATCCATTGGCTGGCCTTGAAATCAGTACGAACATTACGCCCAACGCTGCGATGCTTACATTCAAATTCGCAAGTGGTGCCAAAATGGTCGAAACTTTCGATACCGCTTGGCGCAGAGAGAGCGAAGATAAAGTCTCGCGATCGTTTTCGCATGAGCAAATCATTCAGTTTGAAACCCTAATTCACAATGCGATTCTGCAAGAGGAAAATTTCCTCGCCGAGCTACCGGCGATGATCGAACACGCTCGATACGTGCTTGCTACAGAGACTGCAAATACGCATGCAATTGATGTGGCTGAAGCTTCTCTCAAAGAGCTGGAGCAAGGCAGCCAGACTGCGCGTGACGCGCAGGCCGCCTTTGAAGAGCTAGAAGAAGTAGAGAGAAAATTTAAGTCGATAGTCGAAGCTCATTTAGCAAATAAGGAGAAATAGAATGAACATGCGAGAAATTTTGGATTATGACCTGTCCAAGTTGGTATGGAAGTCGATGCGCTTGATATTCACCATTCCTTACAAAATCCTCAACTGGGTATTTAAAAAATCACCTAAATTTGTTTCGGATGTGAGAAAGCGGTTGAACAGATAGGTCGACCACACACTTGCTCACGTACTATGAAATATTGGGTCTGCAGCGCGGATGCACACAGAAGGAGGTGCAAAGCGCTCGAAAAGAATTAGCGAAGCGAAACCATCCAGACCAGGGTGGATCGCAAGAACTTATGAAGTTGATTAACTTAGCTGCGGATACCCTAGATAACCCAGAGTTGCGTGCGAAGTACGACCAGTCACTCGATGCCGAAGCCGGTGGCCATGCCAGAAGTTTTGATGAGGACGCGGAAGAAAACGATCCTTATTACGAGTCGCCAAATCCACAAAGAAGTCGGCCATATGGTGGCGCGTCAAATAATCCGAGCCCTGGGACCCAGAGTAATTATTCTTTTCCAAAGAAAACACGCTTCCAGTTTGTGCGTCTCTGGGATTTTGCCAAAAATCACTATTTCAGAATCGCTTCGCTCATTCAAGTTATTTTTTTGATCATTATTTTAAACATCAAGCAGAATCACCGCTATGTCGCGAGCACACGCTTGCTCAGTTTTGCTGGCATCGCCATAACGGTAATTCTCTACGCTTGGGCCCAGTATCTAGAGTGGAATAAGAAAACTGGAAAGACTTTCTTAGTCCTTAAAATCGTTATATCCGTGGTGACTATTCTTCCGGTTCTTTACGTTGCATACTTTCTGGCCGTTGGACTCGTGGTCATTGCTGTTCTTGGCGCTGTTGGTGCCATTTTGGAAATATTTTTTTAAATCCGGCTCTAAAAACTCTGCTCCTGCGCCGCAACAACACCATCAGCAGTCAGCGTCGCATCCATCGGAACATTCCGCTTAATCACTGCGAGCGCGATTGGACCCAATTCATAATGTCGCGCAACGGTACCGATATAACCGACTTCTTTGCCATCAAATTCAACCTTTGATCCGGTTACCGGCATTGTGACTGCGCTGCCATCAAGATGCAAAAGCGTCAAGCGCCGCGGTGGTTGGCCAAG
>CAIUHB010000232.1 GCA_903898855.1 uncultured Actinomycetes bacterium
CCACGATGTCCGCGTAGTACGCCTGCCCCGTCACGGCGCCTCACTTCCAATTGCGATTGCAGTCTCCTGTTCGGCCGACCGCCAAGCAAAGGGCAAGATCACCAAAGAGGGTGTATTCCTTGAGAAGTTAGAACAAGATCCGGCGCGCTTTATGCCAGATACAACGGCTGAGCACTTGATTGAATCCTCCGGCGGGGTTGTAAAGATTGATCTCAACCAACCAATGAAGTATGTATTAGCCGAACTCGCTAAGCACCCAATCAAGACTCGACTTTCGCTCACCGGAACTTTGGTGGTCGCGCGCGATATCGCCCATGCCAAAATTAAAGAGATTCTGGATAGTGGCAAAGAGTTGCCGCAATATATGAAGGATTACGCCGTTTATTACGCGGGTCCCGCCAAGACTCCCGAAGGTTATGCCTCTGGTTCATTTGGCCCAACAACAGCCGGTCGCATGGATTCCTATGTCGATCAGTTCCAAGCTGCTGGTGGTTCGATGGTGATGTTGGCTAAGGGAAATCGTTCTAAGCAAGTAACCGATGCCTGCAAAGCACATGGTGGCTTCTACCTTGGTTCTATTGGTGGCCCCGCTGCTCGCTTAGCCCAAGATTGCATCAAGAAAGTTGAAGTCTTGGATTACGCCGAACTTGGAATGGAAGCGGTCTGGAAAATCGAAGTGGAAGACTTCCCAGCCTTCATCGTGGTTGATAACAAGGGCAATGATTTCTTCGCTGAGACCAGCAAGCCACTCAGCATTGGAACAAAGCCAGCTAATTAATTAGCGATGCCTTAATTCTTAGTAATAACCGTGGCGATGCTTTTTTGATAGCGCCGCACATGGAGTGCCGTAACGAGCTTGAATGTAGGAAAGTCCCCACTTGATTTGGGTGACTGGATTCTTGCGCCAGTCCAACGAGACAACTTCCATCTTGGTTGGTGGCAAAGCTTGGGCAATTCCCTGGGCGCCAGAGCGATAGTTGTGGGCCTGGAAATTCCAATGGCTCTCGGAGGTCCAAAGTTTGTCGAGGCAAGCCATCTGGGTCTGGTTCCAGTTATAGGAATCCAAAAGGGTGGAAGCGACTTGGCGAGCGCCATCTGGAGTTTTGGCTAGCTCAACCTGGCGAGCAACCATCGAGACAACGGCAATCGACTTGGCATCAACCGTGGTCACGCCATCAAGGCTGACAGTGATCGCGGTCTGTGGGTCAATGGTGGTTGCACCCGTGGCTGGGTCATTGGGAAGCAAAGTGGTTTGGGGATCGCTCACGATCATGGCATCGGGAATGCTCACCGATGTGGAAAGGGCAGTCTGAGCAAAGGTGGCATCGACCATCGAAATTCCGGCGAAGAGGGCGGCTGCGGCCAGCGCATAGGCAGGGCGACGAAGGCTCTTGATGGTGACCTGAGGTCGTGCCATGAGCTTCTCCCTTCTGCTTGCTAGCTCTTCAGGGCCCCGGATGGGTGACCTGACGGGTTACAGAGTTACAGGGCTGGATAGATGAGGCAAATTTTCGCCCCCATAGCCATTAAAAAAGATTTATCTCACAGAAAAGTGGCGATTTAAAAATGCAGGTCAGCAAGCGAGATGTCCGAAATTACCGTTATGTCGCTCAGCGTAAAAAATCGGCCTTTGACACGCCGAAGTCGGGGTTGAGGCTTACGCGTAAGGCCTCTTAAAGCTAAGTCGGACTCTGACTTAGCTGGAGAAGTTGATGGGGTCTTCCAACATCTCGGTGACCAAGGCGGCAATCGGCGAGCGCTCGGACCGGGTCAAGGTGATGTGGGCGAAGAGCGGATGGCCCTTGAGGGATTCGACCACTGCCACAACGCCATCATGACGGCCAACCCGCAAGTTATCGCGCTGGGCAATGTCGTGGGTCAAGATCACTCTGGAGTTCTGGCCAATTCGAGAGAGGACGGTGAGCAGAACTCCGCGCTCCAAGGATTGAGCCTCATCAACAATGACATAGGAGTCGTGGAGTGAGCGACCTCGGATATGGGTCAAGGGCAGGACTTCAATGAGTCCGCGTTCGATAATCTCCTCGATCACGCTCTCACTAACTAGGGCTCCCAAAGTATCGAAGACGGCCTGGGCCCAAGGCGACATCTTCTCGTTCTCGGACCCCGGCAAGTAACCGAGCTCCTGACCGCCCACGGCATAGAGCGGACGGAAGATGACCACCTTTTTATGATGGCGCTTTTCTAGGACTGCTTCCAACCCAGCGCTGAGTGCGAGCGCACTCTTACCGGTACCGGCGCGACCCCCTAATGAGACGATGCCGATTTCATTGTCAAGCAAAATATCGAGGGCAACTCGTTGTTCGGCGCTGCGGCCGTGGAGTCCAAAAGCTTGGCGGTCTCCGCGAACCAGAATCAGATTCTTATCTGGAGTTACTCGAGCAAGCGCGCTCCCCTTCTCGGAGTGAAGGACGATGCCGGTGTGACAAGGATGTTCTTTCGCTAATTCGTGCGGAACTTTATTTTGTTCATATAGAGCGTCAATCAAAGTTCCGGGAACATCAACTTCGACCATTCCGGTCCAGCCACTGGTGGCGGCGAGTTCGGCGCGATACTCCTCGGATTCGACTCCTACTGATGAGGCTTTAACGCGAAGTGGAAGGTCTTTGGTTACTAGTACTACATCGTGGCCCTCTGCCATGAGGTTGCGAGCGATCGCCAAAATACGTGAATCATTCGAGCCATCGCGCAAGAAACCAGCTGGCAGGCCAGAAGGGTCAGAGTGGTTAAGTTCGACTTTTAGCGTTCCACCCTTTTGATTGAGCTCAATCTCTTCATCTAGCCGGCCATGTGAGATCCGAAGATCATCCAAGGTGCGAAGGGCGTTGCGAGCAAAGTAGCCGAGTTCTGGGTGGTCGCGCTTGGTTTCGAGTTCGCCAATGACGACTATCGGAATGATTACTTGATGCTCTGCGAATCTAGTGAGGGCGCCGGGATCTGCCAGCAGCACACTGGTATCTAGGACATATGTCTTGCGGCCTTGAGCTGATTTCTTCGCAGGTTGTGACAAGTGCGAACTTCCCATTCTCTAGTAAATATGGAGTGGCCTCACTATTTAGTTTTATCCAGGTCGCGGTAAAGAATTGGGAAGGGCGACGAATGAATTAATACAGTGAAAAGATAAAACGAATTTCCGGCAACCAGCCTTCGACACGCGATTGGCTTATATGAAATTCTGGTTACGAGTTAAATGCCAAATCTGCGGTGGCGCTGGGAGTAAGCACGTAGCGCGCGCAGGAAATCGACTCGGCGGAAATCCGGCCAATATGCCTCGCAGAAATAGAACTCGGAATGAGCCGACTGCCAGAGCAAAAAGCCACCGAGGCGCTGTTCGCCAGAGGTGCGAATAACTAGGTCTGGGTCGGGCAGCCCAGCTGTGTATAGGTGCTTACTAATTTCATCAACGCTCACCGACTGGGCAATCGCCTCCGGACTCATGCCAGCTTTGGCCTTATCCAAAATTAAAGATTTCACAGCATCGGCAATCTCGCTGCGACCTCCATATCCAACGGCAAGGTTAACTACTACCCCATCAATATCCTTCGTCGCTTCGGCAACTTTGGCTAGTCGTTCGCGAAGTTCTGGCGGCAAGAGCTCCATGGAGCCTACCGGGCGAATTGGCCAGCGCTTTTTGGTAGCTAGTTCATCAATGGTGTCGCCAATGATTTGAAGCAACGGTGCTAATTCATCTGCTGGCCGGTGCAGATTTTGATTAGAGAGCAACCAGAGCGTCACAACTTTTACATGGGTCTGTTCTGACCACTCCAGCAAATTTACAATTTTAGAGGCGCCGACTTTATGACCGCGCGCAGAAGAGGTATCGCCATCGATGGAGGGATTGGCCTTTGACCACCGACGATTGCCGTCAAGAATGACGCCGATATGGTGTGGGGTCTCGGTGAAATCTAATCGTTCAAAGAGCCGGAGCTCGTAGAGCGGGTAGAGAACAGATTTAAGAGCGAGCTTTAAATTCAGCAATTGCGCGACGCTCTGCGATGAATGAGGCGACGGGAAGAGTTCCAGCCAGGATGAAGGCAACGGTGGTGGTTAAAGATTTGCGCGCCTTAATGCAGTAGTGGAATGCAGCTAAAACGTAGATTGGATAAGTAAAGCCGTGGACGATCGGAATCCAGACCACAGCGTTATGAAGTGAAGAATGAGGCCAGATGTATTTAATAGGAAGGTCAACAAACCAAAGAAGAAGGGACATAACTCCTGCCCAGATCGCCATTACGCGATAGCGGCGCATTGCACCCTCAAGGCCTTTAATCGGTGTATTGCTCATGCCGCTACTTTATCCGCCTTTCTCGAGAAAATGGGGAGCGCGATAACTAGCAGCGCCATAATCCACCAGATAAATACATAAGAGATGTGCTGCCAATAAAAACCAGCGACCGCAGAATGAATTTGCGGGCTGGCGATTGGATCTTCCGAGATGTTCTGGCCGAGTGCGGTCTGCTCGCTTTTTACAATGATGTAGCCATCGAGAAGTCGGAGCTTGGTATCTCCAACGATGAGGGCGGGATCAATTCGCGATAGCTCATCTTTTCCGGCTACTGCAAAATCTGTACTTTGGCGGGGGTAGAGCCGGCCGATAAGTAAAACCTTCTCGTTGATATCTTGCGGAACGTTTTGGTCGAGTCCGCGCACCACCAAGATTCCCTCATTACGTGAAATCTGCAAAAGTCTGACCTCTAGTGATTTCGCAAATGTATTTTTGCTGCCATCGGCCTTTAATGGAAATTGTCCGAGCGCTGAATAAGTATGTACATAATTTCCAGAAGTACGAACTAAGCGATTGATTGCCGCTGGGGTTAAATTTGTTCCAGCCGATGCAATCTGAGTTAGGTCGACTATTGGCCGCTCTGGTTGGTTCTGCTTTAACGCTTGGGATTGGTGCGCGCGGTGTAGTTGCCAGATTCCTAATTCAAAGAAGGTGGTAGCTAGTACTGCGACTAGAAGTACAGCAAAGATGGTTTTAGTTTTGGGAATTCTCATCTTCGCTCTTTGCCGCACGCTTATAACGGCGATAGAAACTAGTGAGCAAAAGCGCAACTGCAATCGTTAATACGATCATGACTACGGAACCGGCGACTCCTGCAGGTACATCTGTCTGTGCGGGCATAGAGGTAATACTAGTGGTGCAGGTAGGCTTGCCTTATGAGCCCCTCAAATCGCCCAGAGGATTTTCGCGAACGCAGTGAATATTTGCGAGAGCGATATGGAATCACTCCTGGCCTACATAAGAAGTGGATTGCTCCAGCAGTATTTCTCACCCTATTGGGTGGCGGTTGGTTAATCTGGAGTGCAAACTTTTATGCCAAGCCCGCTGTTCGCTCAACACTTATTTCCTTTACTGCAGTTGATGCCTCGAAAGTATCGGTTCGATATTCACTCGAATTTAAAAACTCTGATCTCTCCCACACCTGTCGCCTGGTTGCCCACGACTACGGCACAAATGTGGTGGGCGAACTCGTTGATCAAATCCCAGCGGGACTTGCCCACACCACGCGCACCGTCATCATTCCCACCCGGCTGCTCGCAGTTAGTGCGGGAATTGAGAATTGCTCCTAGCAAGGCCTAAACTTCGAGACCTTATGAGCACCGATAAAACGCAGACCTGGCTTACCCAAGAGGCGGCAGACCGCCTGGCGGCAGAGTTGGCCGAACTTGAAGGTCCTCGTCGAGCCGATATCGTGAAAAAGATTGAAGCTGCTCGAGCCGAAGGTGATCTCAAGGAGAACGGTGGCTATCACGCCGCTAAGGAAGAGCAAGGCAAGACCGAAGCTCGCATTCGCCAACTTCGCCATATGCTCGAAAATGCTCATATCGGAACTCCCCCTGCCGGTGAATCTGGCGTAGTGGGGCTTGGAATGTTGATCACCGTTGATATCGCTGGTGAAGAGATGAAGTTCCTACTTGGTTCTCGCGAGATAGCCACTGATGATGTCGATGTTTATAGCGAGAAGTCACCACTCGGCGCTGCTGTTCATGGCGCAAAGGTCGGCGATACCGTTAATTTCGTTGCGCCAAATGGCAAGGAAATTAAAGTCGCAATTCTAGAAGCGCAAACGTACTTCTAACTTTTTCTACGCCTGCGCCTTTCCTGCGACTCTAGTTCTTAACTTTATTATCTACTTCTTCGCTGCGTTCTTATATTTACGCACGCTTAGTGGCATAAAGATTGCCATCAAGAGCACCATATAAATAAAGGACATCGGAATTGGATGCGAACTCGGAAATGAGCTCGCAGTAACTCCGAACTTGTTATGGAAACCAAAGAGCTGACGAATCGCGGCAACCATAGTTGAGACCGGATTCCACTCTGCAAAATACTGGAGCGGCTTTGGCATAGAAGTCGTAGATGCGAAGGCGTTAGAGAGGAATGTTAGCGGGAAGGTGAAAAGGAAGGAGATGTTGGCAACTACGCGCGCATCCTTACCCATCAATCCAGCAAAGACTCCGGCCCATGAGAGTGCGTAACCAAAGAAGAGCAGCATTAAGAATCCAAAAAGGATATGCAAAATGCCTGAGGTTGGGCGCCAGCCAACTAAGAATCCAGTTAGGCCCATAACAACTAGAACAACAATATTGAGAAGTCCATCGCCAAGTGTGCGGCCAATAACAAATGCCGAACGAGCCATTGGTAAAGATCGGAATCTATCGATCAAACCCTTCTGCATATCTTCGGCTAAACCTTGTGCGGTCGCGGCCAAAGTAAATGTCACGGTCTGCACGAAGATTCCCGGCATGAGGAGTTGGACATATCCACCTGGAATTCCGGCACCTAAACCGCCAAAGACATAGCGAAATAGCAGCACGAACATCACGGGCTGAATAGTGTTAAAAATAAGGACTTCTGGAACTCTGGTCAGCTGTTGCAGCTGGCGCTTGGTAATAATCAGCGCATCAGTAATGGGGCGCAGAGCTATTGAATTCATTTGCGGCCTCGCTTCTTTCCGGCTTTGGCATCTGTTTGATCTTCCTCGAGTTCGGCGAGATGACCAGTTAATGAGAGAAATACGTCATCTAATGATGGACGCTTCATCGCAATATCAAGTGGGCGAATTCCTTGAGCATCAAATTCACGAATCACATCTAACAGCGCTGCACTGCCGTTATTTACTGGCGCTGAAAGTCTGCGTAGACCTTCATCGAGATGCGCAGTTGCTTTGGTGACGCGTTCGATAACTTGGCGAGCGCTTTCGATATCGCTTTGGGCAACGATGAGTTCAATTCTTTCGCCGCCAACTTGTTGCTTGAGTTCATCAGATGAACCACGTGCAATAACTTTTCCATGATCGACAACCACGATGTCATCGGCTAGTTGATCGGCCTCTTCCAAATATTGAGTAGTAAGTAGCAGCGTTACGCCATCTTTCACAAGGCCTTCAATCACCGCCCACATATCCATGCGGCCGCGTGGGTCAAGGCCAGTTGTTGGCTCATCGAGAAACAAAACTTTGGGGCGAACAATCAGCGCAGCTGCAAGATCCAGTCTGCGACGCATACCGCCGGAATAGGTCTTGATTGGGCGCTTAGCGGCTTCAGTTAATCCAAACTGTTCGAGCAATTCACTTGCACGCACTTTGGCTGCTGCAGCGTTTAGGTGATAAAGGCGACCGAACATCACCAAGTTATCCCAACCAGTTAAGGTCTCATCCACTGCTGCGTATTGACCAGAGAGGCCGATAATTTCGCGGACCGCTTTTGGATTCTTTACGACATCAATTCCAGCCACAGTTGCATGACCGGAATCGGGAGTGAGCAGAGTTGCAAGTACTCGGACGGTGGTGGTTTTACCGGCGCCGTTAGGGCCGAGGATCGAAAGGACTGTGCCCTCTTCCACATCCAGGGTGAGGCCATCGAGCGCCTTCACCTGCCCGTCGCGGTAGGTCTTCACTAAATTCTCGGCGATTATGCTCTTGCTCATGCGGGTCAGTCTAAGGTGCGGTAACCTACTGGTTCAAGATTCAACCAAAATGACCGATCGTTGAATAATCGATACCTCGAAACTGATACCAAAGGACGTTTATGTCTAAAGAAACCAAAGTGAAGTCTGGCCCACTCAGCCATAAAGAGATCATGGCAGTACTCAGTGGATTGATGATGGGAATGCTCCTTGCAGCCCTCGATCAGACAATCGTCTCCACTGCGCTCAAGACCATTGTTGTTGATTTGCACGGCCTCAATCACTACACCTGGGTCGTCACCGCTTACCTATTAACCTCAACTGCTTCGACACCGCTCTACGGCAAGATCTCTGATCTCTATGGCCGTCGTCCGGTCTTTCAGTTTGCGATTATTACCTTCTTAATTGGTTCCTTTGCAGCTGGTGCTGCTCAAACCATGAACCAACTGATTATCTTCCGTGCCCTCCAAGGACTTGGTGCAGGCGGACTTATGAGTCTTACCTTCGTCATCATTGGTGACATCGTCTCTCCTCGCGAGCGCGGTCGTTATCAAGGCTACTTCGGCGCAGTATGGGGACTTTCATCTGTAGCTGGCCCACTTCTTGGTGGATTCTTCTCAGATCACCATCACCTACTTGGCACTGCTGGCTGGCGCTGGATTTTCTACATCAACCTTCCATTTGGAATTGCAGCATTGGTTATTACCTCCGCCTCACTCCACATTGCAAAGGTTCGCCGCGAACATAAGATCGATTACCTCGGCGCTCTCCTTATGGTTACAGCAGTCTCATCACTATTGCTTGCCATCTCTGTCTACGGCCCACAAAATGGCTGGACCGATAGCAAGACCATCATCAGCTTCATCGCTGCTGCAATCTTGACCGTGGCCTTCTGCTTCCAAGAGCTACGCGCTCCTGAACCAGTACTTCCACTTCGTCTCTTTAAAGATCACACCGTCTCGCTAACTTCTGTAATGGCCTTTATTATCGGCGCCGGTATGTTCGGTGCCATCGTGATGATGCCGCTCTACCTACAGCTAGTTAAGGGCAACTCCGCCACCATTTCGGGCCTTAAATTGATTCCATTCATGCTCGGAATCGTCTCGATGTCCATCTTCAGCGGAAAGATGATCACCAAGCATGGCCATTACAAGCGCTATCCAATAATTGGATTGACCTTGATGACCGCAGGTATCGCGCTCATGGGCCTACTCTCTGAGACCACCCCATTCTGGGAGCTTGCAATCTTCGCAATTCTCGTTGGCGCAGGTCTCGGTTTCGCTATGCAGACCATCGTTATCGCGCTTCAAAACGCAGTTGAATTTAAGGATATGGGCGTTGCCACCAGCGCGAACACATTCTTCCGTTCTGTCGGTGCAACTATCGGCGTAGCAATCTTTGGAACTATCTATGCAAATAGCCTCGGTCGCTACCTACCTAATGGCATTAAGGCGCTTGCCGCCTCAAAGCCACAGGCGCTTGCTGGATTTACTCCTAGCCTCTCAAAGCAGATCCAAGCCAATCCTGCGCTATTAAGTAAGGTCTCACCTGAACTTAAGGCGACCTTCTTGCACTCATATGTGCAGGCATTCCATATTGTCTTCTTCACTGCAGCTCCAATTACCTTTATTGGATTGCTCCTTGCCTTCACCTTGCGCGAGAGACCACTGCGCACTGGCGCAGAGCATCACGCTGCA
This sequence comes from uncultured Actinomycetes bacterium, assembly GCA_903898855.1. The sequence continues at coordinate 9,628 of CAIUHB010000232.1, forward strand.
AAGGAAGAGGCAGCTGGCGAGGCAATGGCGTAATTGCCACTCTTTACATCAACTAAGGAGTCACTGCCCAGAGAGGTTTATATTCTCTCGGCAGTGGCTTTCTTTGTTGCTGTCGGTTACGGCCTGATTGTTCCGGCCATCCCACTCTTTGCCGAAACTTTTCACGTCAGCAAAGCTTCGGTTGGTTTCATCATCTCTAGTTTCGCACTTGCGCGCTTTGCCTCCGGATTAATCTCGGGCAAGTTAGTAGATCGCTTCGGTGAACGACTAACCCTTGGCGTTGGACTCTTCTTTGTTGCTATCTCCTCGTTAGCTGCCGGGCTGGCGCAAAGTTATTGGCAACTCCTTCTCTTTCGTGCAGCAGGTGGCCTTGGTTCATCGATGTTCTCGGTTTCAGCATCAGCTCTTCTCATGCGATCTGTTGCCGATAATCATTTGGGTCGCGCGCAGTCCTTATACAACAGCGGATTTCTTATCGGTGGAATTACTGGTCCCGCCTTTGGCGGCTTGCTCAGCGCCATCTCACTTCGCGCGCCATTCTTTGTCTACGCCATCACTCTTACCTGCGCTAGTGCAACGACCTTCTTCTTCCTGAGCGAAAAGCGAATGGGTAAGTCGATTAAGAATGTTCAGAAATCCACAGAGCGAATCTTGCTTCGCGATGCGCTGAAGAGTTTTCCATATAAGTCAGCGCTAGCCTTTGCTTTTTTAAGTAATTGGATTCTCTTTGGACTTCGCAATTCAATTTTGCCGCTCTTTGTGAAAGATAATCTGCATGGCTCAACCTCACTTGTGGGATATGGATTTACCGCCTCCGCCATC
>CAIUHB010000233.1 GCA_903898855.1 uncultured Actinomycetes bacterium
CTCAAATCAGCAACTTTGGCCAAGGTAGTACTGGGTCCAAAGCAGATTGAAGAGATGAATAAGAATCTTGTTGGTGGAGATCCATATGCAGGTGATTGCCGAATCGATCAATATGCGGTCTGGCGACCACTTGCTAGCGCCACTGGCCACAAAACACCTATTAAAGACTTATGGCATATCGGTGCATCTACCCACCCAGGACCAGGACTTGGCGGCGGATCGGGCTACTTGGTTGCAAAGCGCCTGACCAAGCGTCGCTTCTTTAAATAATTCGCAATTAAAAAAGCGGGCCAAGTTTCCTTGGCCCGCTTTTTACTAACTAACTATTACTTCTGAACCAGTGCCAATACGCGACATGGGCTTCCAGAACCGCCAACAATCTTGAGCGGAGCTGCAATCACAATTGCGCCAGTGGTTGGCAACTTATCGAGGTTGCGAAGTTGGGTGATGCCGTACTTGTTATTACCCATCAACATGTTGTGGCAAGGGAATGGAACAGAGAGTCCCATTGCACCGCCGGCATCGATACCGACAGTTTCTACTCCGAGGCCAAGTACATCGCGCTTTGTGCCGAGTAGTTCAGCTGCTGCAACGGTAAGACCAGGTGTATGAGGACCATTCTCATCAGCGTTAGCGAATGCCTTTGGATCATCACCAAACTTCTGCCAACCAGTGCGGAAGAGAACCCATGCGCCCTTTGGAATTGCGCCATTTGTCTTCTCCCATGCCTCGATATGTTCAACATCGAGAAGGAAATCTGGATTAGCTGCTGACTCTTTTACGAAATCTAGAACAACTGCAGGTCCGATTAGACGGCCAGCTGGAACTGATGCAACATCGTCGAGATCCTTACCGGTGATCCAGTGGTTAGGGGCATCGAAGTGAGTTCCGGTGTGCTCGCCAGTGTGGAAGTTGTTCCAGTACCAAGCAGGACCCTTCTCATCGTAATTAGAGATTAGTTCTAATTTGAATGGCGCGGTTTGGCCAAACTCTGGTGGCAAATTCAAAATTGGTGTCTCAGAGTGCAGTGGTGATGTCAGGTCGATGACCTGTACTGCGCCTGAGGCGAGCTCATTAGCAAGAGCGAGAAGGTTGGCCATGCAGTGTCTCCTTATAGCTAGTTAGAAGTGGGGCTACCGGCTGAGATTAACGCGGATTGGCCACGACTACTAGCCCCTAAGCCGGTAAAAAACCTCTGGAGCCAATGTGACGGCCGTCAATTTCAGGCAGGTAACAATTTTGTTACTAGCGCCCATCCAGGCCTATTTTGGTGGACACCCACCAGCTCGGGTGGCACAATTGCCGAGCAGAGTTTCCCACATACAAGTGAGTTGGAGTCCCATGGCAGAGCGTTCGTTTGCAGCAGAAGTTGAGAAGCTACGCGTTGGCGAAGGCGAAGAATTTCTGGGTGAAGGAATCCTTGCGGTCACAAAAGCGCTACTTCAATCTGGTGTTGCATATGTTGGCGGCTATCAAGGCGCGCCGATCTCCCACTTGATGGATGTACTTGGTGATGCAAAAGAGATTCTCGACGAACTCGGAGTTCACTTTGAGAACAGCGCATCGGAAGCCACCGCAGCTGCATCGCTTGCGGCATCAGTTCACTACCCACTTCGCGGTGCCATTACTTTTAAATCAACAGTAGGAACCAACGTTGCCTCTGACGCGCTCGCCAACCTCTCTTCTGGTGGCGTAACCGGTGGCGCACTAATTATCGTCGGTGAAGATTACGGCGAAGGTTCTTCGATTATGCAAGAGCGCTCGCACGCATTTGCGATGAAGTCTCAAATTTGGTTGATGGATCCACGTCCAAACCTCACTGCAATTGTTGATTCAGTTGAACAAGGCTTCCAACTTTCAGAGGCATCAAATACTCCGGTGATGTTGCAGCTTCGACTTCGCTCCTGCCACTTACACGGAAAATTTATTGCGAAAGATAACAAGCGCTCCGCATTTACTTTGAAGGAAGCGCTCGAGCATCCGCGTCGCCAAACCGATCGCATTGTTCTGCCACCAGCTAGCTTCTTGCACGAACAAGAGAAGATCACCAAGCGTTGGCCAGCAGCAGTTAAATTTATTAAAGAGAATAAGCTCAATGAAGTTATCAACGACGGCGCCCAAGATTTCGGCATCATCATGCAGGGCGGCCTCTACAACACTGTAATTCGCGCACTTCAACTGCTCGGGCTCTCAGATGTCTATGGAAATACAGATATTCCGCTCTACATTCTCAACGTCACCTATCCAATCGTTGATGATGAAGTTATTGAATTCGCAAAGAGCAAGAAGGCTGTACTTCTCGTAGAAG
>CAIUHB010000234.1 GCA_903898855.1 uncultured Actinomycetes bacterium
AAGCGCCTCATGAGCTTTCACAGCGCCAGCTCCTAGAATTGCCCTATGGGAATCAAGAGCGTGCGGATATCTGGCAACTCAATGAGCCCCTTTCTCAATGATGGTGACTGGACTCTCTTTCGCACTGTCAAAGTTCCTTCGCCCTCCTCTTCGTCTAAGAAGCAATCTAAATCTCGCGCTCAGATCAGAAGCCTGCAAGGCAAGGTTGTTCTTATCCAACGCCGCGCCTTTGGCTTCTTAAGTTCCGGGCAAGAGCCAGAAGATTTCCTGCAGGTTAAACGACTTCGCAGAATTGATGCACCGGGCACTACCGAAATTTTGGATCATAAGACTCCGCATTCAAGTGGTGATGCAAAGTCTGCTTCCTTCTCTGAAGACACAGTTCGCATTGCCCGTAACTTCGCGCAAGGTTCAGCTGCATTTATGGGTGGCGATGTTGGTCTCTGGGTAGAAGGCGACAATAAAGCCGAGAGCACAGATTCTCGCCAATATGGTTATCTCAAACCGAGTGAAGTCGTTGGCGTTTTCCTGATTTGTTACAAGCGCGCAAAACGAAAATAAAGGTTATTTGAAGCTACTTTCCAAGCAAAGATAGGTTGAACTTTCAAAGTTTGGATTCTTTAAATAGTATTTACCCGTGCACATAAATAGAGAAAAGGTCGCAACCTTCCTCTCTGCACTTCTTATACTTTTTTTGATAACGCCGATCTCATCATCTTTCGCCGCTACGACCGGCAGCGCGCCATGTATTACTAGCGTGACGACTTCTGCAACTGTGAAAACCATTTATACAGGCGGAAATTGCTACATAGTTTTCACCGGTGGAGCTAACAATTGGATTGCTCCTTCAAATGTTTCCAGCGTTTCGATTCTTGTAATTGGTGGCGGTGGCGCGGGTGGTTCGGTTGCTTGGGGCGGCGGCGGAGGCGCGGGCGGAATTGTTTGGGATACCTCTTATCCCGTAACTCCCTCTACCTCTTACTCGCTCACAGTTGGCGACAGTGGAACTCCTGGCCCACCCCTATCGACCGCGACAAGTGATTTTCCAAGTACTCGAAGTCAAAATGGTGGGGACACTTGGTTCTATAGCAACTCAACCTTTGTTGCAAAGGGTGGTGGAGCTGGTAGCTCTTATGCCTACTCCACGACGGTTTCGACATATTGCGATGGTGCAGCAGGTGGATCAGGTGGTGGAGCAACTGAATGTAATGTCAGCGGACATACCAACGCCGGCGGAACAACAACTCAAACTCTTCCCACTGGGGCAAATCTTTATTGGGGATATGTCGGTGGTAACACAGCGACGAATTCGAATCAATCGGGCGGCGGTGGTGGTGGATCTGGCGGCGTGGGTAAAGCAAGTGCAGCCTCGCAGTCACCCGGTGCAGGAGGAGATGGAACAACTTATTTCAAACCGCTCCTGACAGCTATCGCGAGTTTGATGCCGCAAGCTTGGCAGGACACAACAACTAACGGGAATATCGCAGGTGGTGGTGGCGGTGCAGCGAGTGCAGGCGCGGCTGGCGGCGCAGGTGGTGGCGGCGCAGGTGGAACAAATGGCGTGAACTATTCCAACGGAACGAGCGGTGTACCAAATACAGGCTCTGGCGGTGGTGGAGCTTCGTGTTGTGGCCCGATAGGCACTGGTGGATATGGTGGATCAGGATTAATTGTTATTCAGTATGCATCGAATATAAATACCTCGATTTCCATTGCCTTGGCAGGCAACGCGACAACCGGCACTTATCGCTCACCCATAACTATTAATGCGACCACAGTAAACAACAATGCAAATGTGAAGTTTTTCCAAAATGGAAAAGTTATACCCGGTTGCCAATCCGTTGCCTCGGTAAATTTCCAGGCCTCATGTACATATAGACCCTCGATTATTGGACAGCTGCTCATCAAAGCTGTTTTAGTAGCAAGCGGAGGTTTCTACTCTTCGAACTCATTGCCGGTAAATATCTCTGTGGCAGCCCGCGCTGGCAAGAGATAAGTAAATTGATTAGCTCAACTGACTAGCGTGTGAAGGCTTGTGTCCCTGAACCAGTTATTGAATCAGTGACTTACCGTGTGAAGGCTTGTGTCCCTGAACCAGTGACTAGCTCAACTGACTAGCGTGTGAAGGCCTCCATGATCAGAGCCTTCTGCTCTTCTTCATGGAGATGATGGCTACCTGTCGCAGGTGATGCAGTTGCACGACGAGAGACCGGACGGACAGTGCGTCCATCAAGTGTTCCCATTGTGTTAACCGCAATAAATGGCCATGGACCTTGGTTTGCTGGCTCATCTTGAACCCAGAGCAAGTTAGCGTTTGGATGCTTCGCCGCAATGGCGTTCATCTCGGCAACTGGAAGTGGATAG
>CAIUHB010000235.1 GCA_903898855.1 uncultured Actinomycetes bacterium
TATTCCCTTAGCTGCTGCTCACTTCTTTTATCACGCAGGCTGGGCCGACAAGTTGGAGTTTGCTGGAGTCGGCACCGCTCCAAAGCCAATCGGAGTCGCGGCACAAATCATTCCGTGGAACTTCCCACTGCTGATGTTGGCTTGGAAGGTTGCACCAGCTCTTGCTGCCGGAAATACGATTGTGCTCAAACCAGCCGAGACCACTCCCCTCACCGCTCTGCTCTTTGCTGAAGTCTGCCAACAAGCCGGACTTCCAGCGGGCGTTGTCAATATTCTGACCGGGGATGGCAGTACTGGTGCCCATCTGGTCAATCATCCAGGCGTCGACAAGATTGCATTTACTGGATCGACTGAAGTCGGCAAGCAGATTGCACGCGCAATCGCCGACACCAATAAGCGCGCAACTCTAGAACTCGGTGGCAAAGGCGCAAACATTGTTTATGACGACGCCGCCATGGATGAAGCAGTTGAAGGCATTGTCACCGGAATTTTCTTTAATCAGGGACATGTCTGCTGCGCTGGTTCCCGTCTGCTCTTACAAGAGAACATTCATGACGAAGTAATCGAGAAGCTCAAAGTTCGGATCTCTAAAATCCGCATGGGCAATCCCCTAGATAAGAACACCGATCTTGGTGCAATTAATTCAGCCGCCCAACTCGCGCGAATTCAAGAACTTAGCTCCTATGGTGAGGCAGAAGGTCCGGAGCGTTGGTCACCACATTGCGTTCTGCCTGAATCCGGATTTTGGTTCCCGCCCACCATATTTACTGGTGTTACCCAAGCTCACAAGATTGCTCGAGAAGAGATCTTCGGTCCGGTCCTCTCAGTCATTACCTTCCGCACACCAGCAGAGGCGATTGAGAAGGCGAATAACACCCCATACGGTCTCTCTGCCGGCATCTGGAGCGATAAGGGTTCCAAGGTGCTCTGGACAGCAGAGCGACTTCGCGCCGGAGTTATCTGGGCAAATACCTTTAACAAATTTGATCCAGCTAGCCCCTTTGGTGGCTATAAAGAGTCTGGTTGGGGCCGCGAAGGTGGCCGCCATGGCCTGGCTGCCTATTTGAAGGAAGGTAAGTAGAAATGGCTCGCATCGATGTCATGAAGACCTACAAACTATTTATCGGCGGGAAATTTCCGCGCAGCGAATCTGGACGTGTCTACGAACTCAATGACGCCAAGGGAAATTTCTTAGCCAATCCTTGCCAAGCATCTCGTAAAGATCTTCGTGATGCCGTCACTGCCGCTCGCACCGCACAACCAGGTTGGGCATCTGCCACTGCCTACAACCGTGGACAGATTTTGTATCGTATTGCTGAAGTTATGGAAGGTCGCAGCTCGCAATTTGTTGATGAACTAGTTGCACAAGAAGGGCTGCTACCTAAAGCTGCCCAAACCCAGGTACAAAAAGCAATCGATCTCTGGGTCTGGTATGCCGGCTGGACTGACAAAATTGCCACCATTGCCGGATCTACCAACTCTGTATCTGGTCCGTACTACAACTTCACTACTCCTGAAGCCCTCGGCGTAGTTGGTGCCTTTGTGGATGGCAAACCTTCACTTCTCAATTTAGTTGCAGCAACCGCACCCATCATCGCCTCCGGAAATACTGCAATCATTGTTGCCTCCGAGAAATATCCACTATCGGCTATCACGCTCTCGGAAGTACTTGCTACCAGCGATCTACCTGCTGGTGTTGTAAATGTATTGACCGGCAAGAGCGCCGAACTCGTCTCATGGATGGGCTCTCATATGGATATTGATGGCGTAGATGGCACTGGCCTCTCCACCAAAGCCCTAGGTGAGTTAAAACTTGCTGGAGCCGATAACCTCAAGCGAGTTCATACCTTTGATGAGCTTGCGACCCCACAACGTATCTTGGCTTTTATGGAGAACAAGACGGTCTGGCATCCAATCGGAATTTAATTACTCAGCAGCGATAGCCGCATAAACCGGCTTAACTTGTTGCTCAATAATTGCCAACCGCTCTTCAAAGGGAATAAAGGCGCTCTTGAGCGCATTAACGGTGACGCGTTGTAGGTCTAGGAAAGTCCAATCAAAGGCATCGGTAACCTGCACCATCTCGTTGGTCATAGAGGTGCGACTCATCAA
>CAIUHB010000236.1 GCA_903898855.1 uncultured Actinomycetes bacterium
GGTGCTCTTGCCGCCGCCATTGCGACCAACGATTCCGATTCGCTCGCCCTCATTAATTCCAAGCGAGACGCTATCTAGCAGCGGGCGGATATCAAAGGCTTTGGAGACCGACTCTAAATTGAGAAGGTTTCTAGATGCCATATGGCTAAGCCTATACAGTAAGAGTATGTCTACATACCCAGTTACTTCGCGGGAATATGCCCTCGAACTTGATGCACATGACCCACTTGCAGATTATCGCAACGAGTTTGTGATTACCGACCCTGACGTTTGCTACCTCGATGGCAACTCACTCGGCCGCTTGCCTAAAAAGACAGTTGAAGCAGTTAATTCATATCTACTTAATGAGTGGGGCAGTGAAGTTGTCGACGGCTGGGGTCACTGGATTGATGAACCACTTGCCATCGGAGACTTACTTGGTCGCTCTGTTCTTGGAGCAGGCCCGGGACAGGTTGTGTGTAGCGACACCACCTCGGTCAATTTCTACCAATTAGTTGGCGCAGCGCTCCGTGCCCGACCAGATCGCAAGACGATTATTACCGATGCCTCAAACTTTCCGACCGATCGATTTATTTTGCAAGGTTATGCCGAGCAACATGGCTACAACTTAGTTGTGATTGATAACGAGAATCCTTCAATCTCCTCCCATGAACGTATTACCCCTGAAATACTCGAGAAATATCTCAACGATGATGTAGCACTAGTGACTTTAGAAGTCGTGCAATATCGAGCAGGTGCCCGCAATGATGTAAAGGCTATTACCGATTTAGTTCGCAAATATGGCGGATTAACTATCTGGGATGCTAGCCACTCGGCCGGTTCGGTTGACATGCGCTTTGATGAAGATGGCGTTGATTTAGCGGTTGGTTGCACCTACAAGTATTGCAATGGCGGCCCTGGTGCGCCGGGATATCTCTATGTGAGTAAGCGAGTGCAGAAAGAACTTCGAGTTCCAATTCAAGGTTGGTTTGCCAATAAGAATCAATTTGAGATGGGACCAAAGTTTGAAAAGGTAGAAGATATTCGCGGATTCCAGATTGCAACCCCACCTATCTTGGCCTACCGCTGTGTCAAGGTCGCACTTGAGATGATTGAGCAGGCTCAGATTTCTCGGATGGAAGCTAAGTGCGCAAGTGGAACCGCCATGATGATTGAGTTATATGAAGCATGGTTAAAGCCACTTGGATTTACGCTCAATACTCCGCGCGATGCCAAGGAACGTGGAGGCCATGTCTCTTTGGTTCATGCTGATGCAAAACAGATTGCGGTAGCGATGCGACGGTTAATCAAAGTGATTCCTGATTACCGCGTTCCCAATTCAATTCGTTTAGCAATGAGCCCACTGACAACAAGCTATGCCGAAGTCTGGGATGGGATGGATCGCCTGCGCGAGCTCGTCTCGAGTGGTCGATATAAAGAGCTCGCGCAAGACAATTCCCGCGTTAGTTAGATACTGCTGAGCCCAGCTTTACTTGGTAGGTCTTACTTGCCTGGTTTGGCAAGTTAGCAATCACCGTAACGGTATCTCCTGGGGCAAAGGAGCGAATGCGTACTACCGCTGAGACGTTATCGGTGATCTTTACGCCATTGATGCTGGTAATAATTGCACCGACTGGAATTCCAGCAGTTGCTGCGCCATCGCCCGAGGTGAGCTGAGTAATGCGAGCGCCCTTACCTGTGTAGTTGGTATCAAAGAAGACGCCAAGAACTGGTCGGTTGGAATGACCGGTTGCAATAATCTCGGAGAAGATTCGCTTTGCTTCGTTGTAAGGAATGGCAAAACCAAGTCCGATTGAACCAGATTGACCACCAAGTGATGAACCAGTGGAGGCAATCGCTGAGTTAATACCGATCATATTTCCATTGATATCAGTAAGTGGTCCACCGGAGTTACCGGGATTAATTGCCGCATCTGTTTGAATTGCATCTACATAAGATTCCGCGCCAGTTGTTCCGGTCGTAACAGGACGATTGAGTGCTGAGACAATTCCGGCAGTTACAGTGCGATCGAGATTTAGTGGTGAACCAAATGCAATTACTGAGTCGCCAACTGAGATTGCAGAAGAGTCACCCAATCCAATAACCGGCAAATTACCCTTATTGATTTTGATGACCGCAAGATCGTAATTAGAATCGCGACCTACGATAGTTGCATCGTAATCATCACCATTATCGAGTTCGACTGAAATTGTTCCGGCGCCACCAACAGCGGCATCGATCACGTGATTATTTGTTGAAATCCAAGTCGAGGTTGCATCAGA
>CAIUHB010000237.1 GCA_903898855.1 uncultured Actinomycetes bacterium
CTGCGGCATGTGTAACAATTAATTACGAGATAGTTACCCGAATTGCTGCTCGCGTGCCTAGAATCTCGGTGTGAGCAACGCCGCCCCATTTCTAGAACTCCGCGATGTGCGGGTGCAATTTGGCGGACTCACAGCACTGGATGGAGTTAGCCTCAAAATAGAAGAGCGTTCGGTGGTCAGCTTGATTGGCCCTAACGGCGCCGGCAAGACCACAGTATTTAATTCCATCTCCGGTTTTGTTTCTCCACAAGCCGGCGAAATCTTAATTAACGGAGCTCAATCATCTTGGCCCGCGACGCATCGACTCATCGAGTTGGGAATTTCTAGAACGCTACAAGGTGTAGGACTCTTTGCCGGAATTTCTGTTCTGGAAAATGTAATGCTCGGCGCAGATCAAAAATACCAGGCCGGCTTCCTTAGAGATCTCCTTGGTTTCTCAGGAAAAGCCGAGCGAGTCTTGCGAGCATCTGCGATGGAGGCGCTAGAGCGCGCTGGTGCGCTCGCGCTAGCTAATAAATACCCACATGAATTGAGTTATCCAGATACCAAGCGGGTAGCCCTAGCCCGAGCGCTTATTTCCGAGCCAAAACTTTTATTACTGGATGAACCTGCGGCTGGGCTTGGGCAAAGTGATATCGACGCCCTTGCCAGAACTATTCAGGAGATTAAGAAAAATTGCGCTGTACTGTTAGTTGAACACCATGTGGATTTTGTCGGCGAAGTTTCCGATCAGGTCTACGTATTGAATTTTGGTCGCATCATTGCGGCTGGCGATTTTGAAACTGTGCGCAAGCGACCAGAAGTGCTGGCCGCATACCTCGGAGAAGAGGTGGCCGGTGCTTAATGTAGAAAACTTAAGCGTTAAATTTGACGCCCATAACGCGTTAGATGGGGTCAGCTTTCGAGCAGAGCCAGGCAAAATAACAACAGTGATTGGTGCTAATGGCGCCGGTAAGAGCACGCTCCTTCGAACTATCTCCGGGCTAAAAGCACCAACCCAGGGATCGGTTTCATGGAGCGGTAAAGAGCTAATTGGTATGCGGCCGGAAGCGATTGTGCGAGCCGGTGTTGCACATGTACCCGAAGGTCACGCGGTTATTCCGGAGCTGACCATTGATGAGAATATTCGAATGGGCGCGCTCTATCGCCTGCGCAAAAATAAGAGTGATGTTCAGGCGGCAATCGCGCAGATGTACGAACTTTTTCCGCAATTAGTCGATCGCAAGAAGCGGGCCTCATCCACCCTCTCTGGCGGTGAACGTCAGATGCTCGCCATTAGCCGTGCGCTGGTCTCACGCCCAGAGATAATTTTATTGGATGAACCTTCACTTGGTTTGGCACCATTAATCGTTCAGCAAATCATCGGAATTATCAGTGATCTCTGTCGAAACTCTGGTTTAACGGTTTTGCTAGTTGAGCAGAATGCCAACACTGCGCTAGATGTTGCAGATCATGGCGTGCTCTTAGCACTTGGCAAAGTAGTTGCCGACCGCCCGGCTGCTCAGCTTCGCAACGATGTTGCCCTTCGGGAAGCGTATTTGGGGTACTGATGCAAACTTTTCTCACAGCCCTATTTACCGGAACCTCCCATGGCGCCATTTATGCACTTGTTGCGTTGGGACTTGTTCTCGTTTGGCGCGGAGCCGGACTCATTAACTTTGCTCAAATGGGGCAAGCCATGTTCAGTGCATATATTGCATCCACGGTACTTGCTCATGGTGAGAATTATTGGATTGCCTTTTTCGTTGCAATTCTTGCTGGCGGTGTGCTTGGTGCTGCGATAGATATTCTGGTGATACGTCCGCTCAAGAAGAAGAGCGGCACATCTATTCTCAGCAGTCCATCAATGCGCGATGCGATTCCCGTAATCGCTTCCCTTGGAGTCCTAGGAATTTTGCAATCTGCTGCCGGGATGATCTGGGCTGGCGATGAGCGCGGATTTCCAGCGCCAGTGAGCACTCTTGGACTCAGCATTGGTAAGCGGGCAATGCCATTTACTAGGTTCGATATTTTTGTCATCGTCTTAATTTGGATCATTCTGATCGCAACGACTCTGCTTCTCAATAGAACTTCCATCGGACTAGCGATGCGAGCTAGCGCGCTTAATATGGAAGTTGCTCGTTTGTCCGGAATTAGAACTCGAAGTATCAGGACGCTGGGCTGGATCATCTCTGGAGCATTGGCTTCGGTTGCCGGTCTTATGGTCGCTCCTGCCACCAACGTTTCGCCAAACTCATTCGATCTGC
>CAIUHB010000238.1 GCA_903898855.1 uncultured Actinomycetes bacterium
ACCTGACCGGGTGAACCTCCGCTCACACTCAAGGGTGAGGCGGCGGGTTAGATTTCAGGGTGTCGCCTGAATAGACTACAAGCCTATTCAGGACGTACCCAGGGAGTAATTCGTGCAATTCACAGTCACAAAGAGAATCAGCAAGGCACTTCTTGGTGCACTCATCGCAGGATTACTTACCGTATCTCCTTCTGCACATGCGACTGGGCCAACCCCCAACTTTGTGATTGATCCCGGTCTGACTTCGACATTCACTGCTTCTGGTTCCAACGTTTCGCAGCTCAAGGGTGGCGCAACGACCGGAAACTCTGCCGCTGGTGTGACGAGTTCCAGCGCTACTGGAATTACTTTGGGAACTGATGCAACTGCGGGCAATGTCCCTTACTTTAACTTCACTGGTTCTAGCTGGGCGAATTTTCCACAATACGATTTTGGTTCGCAATTCACCATGACAGTCTGGGTCAAGCCGCGCGCAAAGACCAGTATTAATACCATCGTTGCAAACGCAACTGCTTATCCAGGATATGCAAATAACGGTTTTAAATTCTCATGGAATAACTGGCAAGCAAATGACCATGCGATTGTTATCGAGGCGGGTAACTCATCACGTGTCGGTGGAAAGCCTCAGACGCTCGCCAACCAGGTCGTTGAAGGTGAATGGCAGCAAATTGCGTACACCATGAATACAAATACAAACACTGTGACGTTATATCGCAATGGTTCTCAGCAATGTATTACTGGCAGCCTCCCAGCTGGCGTAGGTACGAACCAGGCATGGATTATTGGCGCGATGATCGGCAGTAGTTATTCGATGAATGCCATGGTGGGAAAGATGAAGATTTATCCATCTGTACTTCCGCAGAGCGACATCATTACTGATTACGATGGCAGCAAAGCAGCGTATGGTGTTACTGCCGCAGCTATCTTGGCAGGAACTCCACCATCAAACTTCGTTGCTCCAACTTTCAAAGTTGGTTCAGCGGTTGTGACATCTGCGCGAGTTGGAAATGTACTCGTTGCCGATAACGGTTCTTGGTACAACAGCTGTACGCCTACTTACTCATACCAGTGGAGCCGTGGTGATACCCAGAGCGGCGCATTCACAGATATCTCTGGCGCAAATACATCGACCTACACTGCAGCATCTGCTGATTCCGGCAAGTGGCTGCGCCTTGGTGTAACACTCACATCAGGCGGCCAATCTGCTACTGCCTATAAGACAATTCAAGTTGCTGCCGTCGTGGGAACGACTCCTCAGGCAGCACTCTCACTTCCTACTGCAAGTGCTGCGAAAGGTACTCAAATTACCTTGGCAGCCACTGGTGGATCAGGCACGGGCGCGCTGACATACACCGTTACGGGTACAGGGTGTTCGATTGTCGCCGGCAAATTAACTTCTACAAGCGTAGGCAACTGTGTCGTTACCGCGACGAAAGCTGGCGATGCCACCTATCTCGTTGCATCAGTAACAACGACCTTCACATTTACTGAACCCGCACCAAGCATCTTCCTTACATCTCCACAAATTTTGGGCGATAGTGGAACAGCGATCGTTTCTTACGAAGTTATTAATCGCGGCGGAGCGCTTCGCGCGGTTGGTCCATACTCCATATCAACATCTCCCAACACTCTTCCCAGCTGGGCTACTTTTGATACAGCAACTGGAAAAATTTCTGGAACGCCACTAGAGACAAATACTGCTGAAACCTTCACCATTACCGCCACCGGTATTAGCGGTGCCACCTCGACTGCCATTTTGACGTTGACTGTTACGGATGTTGCGACAGGACCAGATATTCGTATTGGTGATCCGATTACTTTGGATTCATCGACGGCATTTACAATTCACGGCCAAGAAGGTTCACCGCTGGCAGAAATGTATATCGTGAATTTAGGTGACCCTGCTGACCACTTCACGATTTCACCGGATTTGAGCACGATAGTCTCGATTGCTGATCCGAACGTATATGTAGATGGCTTGGTCTTTGATAGCACCACTGGTGTTGTGAGCGGAAATCCAGGCGATGCTTTCGCATCGACCACATTCACGATCACTGCCTATGCGGGGGCGAACGAGACAACGAGTGAAAGTTCGACAGCAACATTAACTCTCTCGGCAACTCCTATCGCTCCGATCATCACCTTGGACACGGTGACTCTGGAGGGGACTGCGGGAACAGCGCTCACTCCGTGGAGCATCACTAATGATGGTGGAACACCATGGAATTACTATCTCGATCCTGTCGGTGGAACGATTGGCGATCTCAGTAAGTTGACCAATATCGGTCTTACCTTTGATCCCAACTCCGGACTTATCTCCGGAACTCCTTCTGATTCGCTGACAGTCACCAGTTTCATTTTGACTGCCGAGACCGGCCTTCACAATTCTTCACCGCTGACCGATTCGGTTGTCGTGACGGTGCTCATTCATCCAGCACCACCGGCGCCACCAGCCCCTCCAGCTCCGCCTGCCCTACCAGCTCAACAAATTCCTGATTACCCAACACCGGTCTGGCAAGTCACCTCCGTTGGCGTCTTGAAAATCGGAGATGCAATTTCTACTCGCCTCTTTGCAACATATGCCACCTCCTACGTTATAAGTGCAGGTTCGGTTCCAGCCGGATTGACCTTTAATTCTGCGACCGGGGTTGTCAGCGGTATCCCAACAACGCCAGGTGCCTACTCATTTACAGTCACCGCAATTTGTGGAAATCAAGGCGCTTCACAGACATTTACTGGCGAAGTTCCACCACTTCCAACTCCTGCCCCAGCACCGTCACCAACTCCGTCAGCGACGCCTACTCCAGCACCAACTTCGCCTGCCGCTCCTAAGTCTGTAGTGACACCGTCGCCAACTCCATCAGCAACACCAGCGCCTGAAGTGATTGCTCCATCAGTAGCGGCGCAACCCGTTACGAGTGAAGTGATTCCATTCCAGAATGCGAAGTTTGCGATTGGGAGTATTCAAATCCAAGCGATCAAGACGCTCTTGGTGAAGCCGACATCAAAATTAGTTGTGTATGGCTATGCCAGCAAGACTTCAGGTGAAGATGACATTCGCATCTCACTCGACCGTGCACTTGAGGTTAAGAACGCATTGGCGAAGAGATTTCCCAAGGCAATAATTACCGCCCTTGGCAGTGGCACATCGAAGAACCCACTCTGCGACCAATACGCCAACCGTTGCGTGGTCGTGAAGGTGGCTAAGTAACCTATTGAAAGGCTTTTTGGGGGGCGCACAAGCCCTCCAAAATATGCCCTAAGATAAGGGTTCTTGTTGCGGTCTAGGCAGTTGCTGACCCATCAAGCGCAGTGGGGCCTATAGCTCAGCCGGTAGAGCAACGGACTTTTAATCCGTTTCTGTAATTGTTTGAACCCAGTTGTAAATTCTTACCTTCTAAAATCTACGCTTATTTTTGCATAAATCAAGTCCTGGTAGTGACCAGTCGTTTCCATTAGTTGCCAATGAAAGTGGTACGCCAGTGGTACAGCCCTTGATTCTGCATTAGTCAGGTATCAGTCTAGAACGTAACCCTGTGGCACAGTCCGACTTGGCGCTAG
>CAIUHB010000239.1 GCA_903898855.1 uncultured Actinomycetes bacterium
ACTTCCCTGAGCATTCGTAGCGGTGATTGTGAAGGTCGTCTGCGCTAGTGGTGTCGTTGGTGCGCCAGAGAGCTGACCGGTAGAAGTATTAAAGGTCAGACCTGCTGGCAAGGTTCCGCCGGTGATTGAATAACTGGTTGGTACACCACCGGTATTGATTGGCGTAAATCCACTAATGGCATCTCCGGCAGTGACTGAATCACTGGCATTGGAGAGTGTGAAGATAGGCGCAATCGCCAGCGTGAATATTCCACTAGACATCGCGATCTCATAGAGGCTATTGCGTACTCGAATAGTTCCGGACAAGTTCGAGGCCGCTACGACGGCTGTGATTTGCGTACTGCTATCGATGTGGAAGGAGGTGACGGCATTTCGGGCGCCACCGATAAAGACGGCAGTGACCGAATCAAGAGCAGTACCCGTAATCACAATGGATGAGCCAGCGGTGGTGCTAGTTGGTGTGAAGCTAGTAATGGAGAGCGTCAAGATTGGCAAGATGGTGATCTGCACTTGGCCACCCAATGAAATTGCGGATCCGGTATATGAGGCATTGGTTGCGGGAATGAAGGATGTAAATGATTCGAAGGTAATGACCGTGGTCTTTGCGGCCATCGCGTAGTAGTTATTGTCTGCGGATTTGAGCGCAGCTACCAAACATGTTCCGCCACTGCTTGCGGTGAGGAGATTGCCGGTCACGGTACAAGCAGTTGCAGTTCCACCAGGGATAACCTTGTAAGCAATCGCGCCAGAGCCAGTACCGCCCACTGTGGAGAGCGCGAGGTTGACGGCCGAAACACCAATGACATTTTGGAGTAGCGCCAAGCCACTCTGTGAGACCTTGCGAACGGTTACCACAGTTGTGTCATATTTGAAGCCGACATAATTTGAGGTGAGACGGCTAGCGGCAAGCGCGACTGCTGACGGCGTTGCCACATAGTTGCCAGCGTTCGTTGGTGATGTTGTGGACGAGGTATAGGTATTGCTGACGACATCGAATGCTCGAATTGGTCGAACCAATACGGAAGTGTTGGACTTCGTGGTCGAACTCAAAGAACCATCCGTCATAGAGAGTGCGAGTGATGTTGCAGCGCCAGTTTCGGTCGAAGTCCAGTAAGCATTTCCGGTGCCGGCCAAGTTAATGCCTGACGTTGCCCGCGCGCTATAGAGCTGGGACATTTCGGCGCTCGATGGCAAATACCAATCGATGCGAGTTCCCCCAGCGTAAGCAATGGCCTTGGTTGCAGCACCTGAAGTACAACCGCCACCCATGATGGTGGTGTCGAGTAAACCATCGCCGAGCGCAGTCGAGGTATAGCCCACGGATGTTGAGGTATTAGAACACCATGCTCCTGCCGAAGCGGCATCGGTGCCAGACCAAGTTGAAGGCGCTACTTCAAGATAACGTCCCCATGACTGCGTAGAACCAGCGTCATAGAAGACGATTCCACCGCCAGGACCAGTGTCGCCGACGTTACATGTTCCACCAGTCGCACATGTTGTTGGCGTTAGTGATGCGTAGTTGTACACAACGGCGCTCTTGGTATCCGCAAACTGGAGGCCGGTAATGGTTTCACCAGTGACAAATGCAGCAGGGGCACCCGTGTATA
>CAIUHB010000240.1 GCA_903898855.1 uncultured Actinomycetes bacterium
ACCCATTCGCCGAGACGATTGCGTCCGGCGCTAGTTTTGACGAATGCATTGAGCAGATTGATATCGGTGGCCCCAGCATGTTGCGTGGCGCCGCAAAGAATCACAAGTCAGTTGCCGTGCTTTCGAACCCCAATCAATATCTAGCGCTCTATGAAGCGCTTGCAAGCGGTGGTTACACAGAGCTTCAACGTCGCGAGTTAGCGATGGCGACATTCCGCACGACTGCGGAATATGACACCGCTATTTCACTCTGGCTCGGCGGCGAAATCGGTGCCCACGATTGGCACGCTCAGATTTGGCAGAAGGTCGCAGACCTTCGTTACGGCGAGAATCCTCATCAATCAGCAACCGTCTTTAAGAATAAGAGCGGCAAGGCACAAGGCATTACTCAGGCAAAGCAATTGCATGGCAAAGAGATGTCCTTCAACAACTACACCGACGCCGATGCTGCACTCCGAGCTGCATATGACCATGCCGAACCTTGCGTCGCGATCATCAAGCACGCGAACCCTTGCGGTATTGCTACGGCAGCGACGATTGAAGCGGCGCATGCCGCTGCGCATGAATGCGATCCAGTCTCAGCCTTTGGCGGCGTTGTGGCGGCCAATCGCTCGGTCACACTCAAGATGGCGGAGAAGCTGTCGGAGATTTTCACTGAAGTAGTTGTTGCGCCTGGATATGAAGCTGGCGCAGTCGAGCTACTGAGTAAGAAGCCATCTATTCGTATTCTTGAAATTGAATCATTTGCTCCAAGCTCAAATGAGCTACGGCCTATCTCAGGCGGCTTATTGATCCAGGGTGTGGATGCAGTCGATGCAGATGGCGATGATGCGAAGAATTGGAAGCAAGTTTCCGGAGATATCGTTTCACCCGAAGTGATGAAGGACCTCATCTTTGCTTGGCGCGCGGTGCGTGCAGTGAAGAGCAACGCAATCCTTCTCGCTCATAACGGCGCATCTGTTGGAGTTGGAATGGGTCAGGTCAACCGCGTTGATTCTGCTCGACTGGCTGTTAGTCGTGCCGGAGATCGCAGTAAGGGAAGCGTTGCGGCAAGCGATGCCTTCTTCCCATTCGCGGACGGCCTACAGATTCTTCTCGACGCTGGCGTTGCCGCAGTTGTTCAACCTGGTGGCAGTGTGCGAGACGAAGAGGTGATTGCTGCTGCAAAGGCTGCTAATGTGCCGATGTTTATGACGGGCGTGCGCCACTTCTCGCATGCGTAGGTAATACTTGGGCATGCGAAAACTCTTAGCATCACTCGTAGTACTGACGTTTGTCGCAAGTTACGCAGACTGTGCTGTTGCCGCAACGCCATTAGTAGCACTCGGGAAATCTTGTAATAAGCCGGGCACAATTCAGAGTTCTGGCAAAACAAAGCTTCAATGCGTAATTACTGGCTCCAAGACGGCTGTTTGGAAAAAATATATTCCAGTAAAGAGTTCTCCAGTTCAAAATTCAACGACGCCGACGACTTCTGCACCGGCGGAGATGCCGTCAACACCAACAGCTCCAACTTCGTTCGCGGATCTTTATGCCAACCGTATGGGAATTTCGAGTGCAGCCTGGTCCAAGTCGCGGAGTGTTTTTGAGGCAAGCGTAAAAACAGCGCCTCCTGTTGCGATTTTTACAGGCCCCAATACGACACCATATGAAAAGAATGCATGGGCGACAATTGATAAAGTGACAAAACTTTTGGGTGGCGCTCAGGGGATAAAGAAAGTAAATGTTTTTTACTTTACGCTGCAAGACGTTGATTGGGCCGCGAGTCTTGTGCAATCCATGATGGGTGCAGCTGAGTACGAGAAAGGCGACCGCCAGCAAGGAGGGCCGATAGTTTCCTGCTTTGGTGGTGGCGATTGCAATCGAAGTACTGCCTGGACTACGGCTGATGGGACCGCGTACTTACTCTTGGGCGTGACGGCTCATCCGGACGAAGGTGAAATCAAATATGGTGTTGCGGACACGGAGTACTACAACGCGGCCATGAAATCGATATACCTATCTCAAAATGCGCTGCTCCCTCAGACTTCGCCTTCGATTTATGCCGTTAATGAACCCCCTTATTGGCTGCATCTCGGTGGTGAGGCGATGGCAGCTTGTCTCGGGGGTTCGGGCTCTGATTATCAATCCTTCGACAAATGCACGATAGGTCGAGAGGATGCTTTTCGGGGCGGATTCCCAAACGCTATTTTCGACAGCGTGACAGTGTATTTAGACATTTCAAACGTGAACGGAATGTGGAGAGACTCGCACTACGCATATATGAATCAGGCGCTACCCATGGGCACCGATCTTATGGAGATTTTTCTCGCCTTGAAAGGGCCCTCCGTGCTAATTGATTTCGACACAATGATGAGCCAGGGCAAATCATTCGCGGATGCATTCCAATCGGAATTTGGAACTAGTTGGCAGTCCGCTGTTCCGGAAATTGCAAAAGTCATCTGGGATAAGTATCAAAATCGCTACTGACAGGACCCGCATTCTTCTCCGCTAGACTTCACCCATGACAGCACAGATTCTTGATGGCAAGGCGACCGCCGCGACTATCAAGAGCGAGCTGCGAGAGATTGTTTCGGGGATGGCTCGCAAGCCAGGTCTAGGAACGATTCTTGTCGGGGATGATCCTGGTTCACATTCATATGTGGGTGGCAAGCACAAAGATTGCGCCGAGGTTGGCATCACTTCGATTCGCGTGGATCTACCAGCGACCGCCTCACAGGCAGATGTGTTGGCTGCTATTAATGATTTTAATAACAGCCCGGAGTGCACCGGATACATCGTGCAGTTGCCGATGCCAAAGGGCATCGATGCGAACCTCATTCTTGAAAGCATTGACCCAGCGAAAGATGCTGATGGATTGCATCCTTTGAACTTGGGCAAGTTAGTCATTGGTGAACCTGCACCGTTGCCTTGCACACCACGCGGAATCATTGAATTGCTCCATCGTTACTCAGTACCCACCAAGGGCGCTGAGGTTGTTGTGATGGGACGCGGTCTTACCGTGGGTCGTCCGTTAGCTTTGATGTTGACTCGCAAAGGCGATGATGCAACCGTGACTATCACTCACACGGGAACGAAAGATGTTCTGTCCC
>CAIUHB010000241.1 GCA_903898855.1 uncultured Actinomycetes bacterium
GCTGCCGGCCCTGCCGATATGGGCAAGGTCATGGGCGCTATCAAGCCACTCATTGCAGGTAAGGCAGATGGATCACTCGTTTCCTCTTTGGTTAAGTCAACACTCGCTGGAGGAAACTAATGAAGTTTGAATATGCAACAGTCCCACTTTTGTCACACGCAACGAAGCAAATTCTTGATACCTGGGGTTCTGATGGTTGGGAACTCGTACAAGTTGTACCGGCACCAGGTGGCGAACAGCTCGTTGCATATATGAAGCGCGAGGTTAAATAAATGTCAGTACATGTTCGCGCAAAGCTTGCAGAGAAGGGCCTGGCGCTTCCGGTTGCATCAAAGCCACTTGCTGCCTACGTTCCAGCAGTTCGCACCGGCAATGTTGTCTTCACTGCAGGACAACTTCCTATGGTTGATGGAGCAATTGCTGCATCCGGCAAAGTTGGCTCTGATATCACTCCCGACGAAGCGAATAAGCTTGCAGAGATCTGTGCTCTCAATGCACTCGCTGCGGTAGAACTCGTAGCACCAGTAGATTCAATCGTTCAGGTTGTGCGTATCGTTTGTTACGTAAATGGCGCACCTGGCTTTATCAATCACCCAGCAGTTGCGAATGGCGCATCTGAATTGTTTAAGCACATCTGGGGCGAGGCAGGCGTAGCCGCTCGTAGCGCTATTGGAGTCGCGGAACTCCCACTTAATTCACCAGTTGAAGTTGAGTTAACTGTAGAAGTTAAATAAACAAGTAGGTTCTAATAATGAAAAGAGTTGCGATATTCAGTGCGGTGGCATTGATTCTCTCAACTCTTTTCATTGTGGCGACACCAATTCCTGCCGCCCAAGCTGCAGCTTGCGCAACGCCTACCCAATCTACATTCGTTGAAACCGGTACTACATATACAGTTCAAACTTTCTCAACTGCAGTCGTAAATTGCACGTGGAGCGTTCCGAATAATGTTTCATCAATTAAGGTCATCATTGTCGGTGGTGGTGGCGGCGCAGCTTTTGGATCTTGTGGCGGTGGCGGTGGTGCGGGAAGAGTTATTCTCTCTAATACTGCAATTCCAGTTACCGCTAATGCAACCCTTTCCCTCACCATCGGTAATGGCGGCGCGGGCGGATGGTATGGCGCTTCAGATTGGCGAATGGGAACGAGCGGTGAAACTTCATCTGCAACTATTGGTGGAAATACTTACTTTGCATCTGGCGGTGGCGGTGGCGGTGGCGGAAGTTCAACAGCGACAGGTTTAAATGGCGGTTCTGGTGGTGGGGGATCAGCATGTAACTCAGCATCCGGAGGAGCTGCTGATACATCTGTAATTTCTGGCTTTACAAGTTATGCAAATGCAGGAGGCACTGGAAACTCCACCGGTGGTGGCGGAGGTGGAGCAGGTGCAGCTGGAGTTGCCGGAAACGGTGGAAACGGAATCACGCTCTGGGGAGCAACTTTCGCTGGTGGAGGTGGCGGCTGGGGTGGAGGAAGTGGCGGCACCGGCGGCGGTGGATCTGCACTCAACGGCACAACTACAAAGGCTGCATCAGGAAATCCAGGAACTTCTGGCACTGGATCTGGCGGCGGCGGCGGTAATGATGGCGCATGTGGTCGCATCATGATTCGCTACATTGTTGATACATCAGTGCAGGCCCCAACAATTTCCGGTTCCCCTACTAAAGGCATGACGATTGTCATCACTGTTATTGCAAATACTCCCGGAAGAGTTCGATTCTTTATCGCGGGTAAGAGAGCGGCCAACTGCTTGTCACAAGCAACGACAGGCTCTTTTGGAAGTGCTACCGCCACATGCAACTGGAAGCCAACGACGAGAGGATATGTCGAATTAAGGGCTCAAGTATTTCCGACGGAGACAGGTTACCCTGCTGCAATGTCTGCGATAAATAAAGTTTTTGTACTTAACCGAGCAACAACTCGATAGTTACTTCTTTTTATATCCTGACGGGCACTTAGCAGCGCTTAACTTCTTAGTTATATTTCCACGGACACATGTAATTGTAGGTAGCTTGGTAGATGTCTTTCTGCTTGCATCAAGAGTTGATTTTGGTTCCGGTGTGACCGCTTGGTTTTTCTTCAAACTTATCTTCATGATGGGAGATGAGTAGTGGTATCCCGCAGCAATTATCTTCAAACTTCCATTCACGACGCCAGAAGTTAGAGTTGCAATTGATTTCTCGCCATCACCATATGTGAGCTCCAGTTGAACGCGATTTCCAGCATCGTTTAGAGACTTATTCCAAAAACATTTAACGAATGCTTCGGAGAATTCACCCTCAAATTGTCCAGTAGCTTGATCACCATTTGAAAGTAAGTGCGGATTTCTAACCGATAGTTGAATACTTGAATCCGCTGCGCTAAAAACTGGAAGTCCTACCCATAATGCATCTGTCATCATCGTTGGGTTTAAACCACCGCAATTCTGTTTTCTCACCACAGTTGCAACGGGATCGTTTGTATCGATTGACCTAATACTCCAAAAGGAAGTCTCAAAGTCATTGCGCTCCGGCGGAGATCCATCAGAATTTGGATTAGGAATGATTCCCGCA
>CAIUHB010000242.1 GCA_903898855.1 uncultured Actinomycetes bacterium
ACCGACCACATCTCACCTGCTGGAAATATCAAGGCTGATTCACCAGCCGGAAAATATTTGGCCGAGAAGGGAATCGCGCGTACGGATTTCAACTCCTATGGTTCACGTCGCGGAAACCATGAGGTAATGATTCGTGGAACTTTCGCCAACATTCGTCTCAAGAATTTGCTCTTAGATGGTGTTGAGGGCGGCTTAACTCGCAACTTCCTTAAGAATGGTGAGCAAACAACAATTTACGAAGCTTCCATGGAATATCAAGCAGCAGGAATCCCACTAGTCATTTTGGCTGGTAAGGAATACGGCTCAGGTTCTTCTCGTGACTGGGCAGCCAAGGGCACTGCTCTACTTGGCGTCAAAGCAGTTATCGCTGAGTCCTTCGAACGTATCCATCGCTCCAACTTGATCGGCATGGGCGTACTTCCATTGCAATTTGCTCCGGGTGTCAACGCGCAATCACTTGGACTTAAGGGCGATGAAGTATTTTCTATCACTGGTATCGAGGAACTCAATGCTGGAAAGACCCCAAAGTCGGTCAAGGTAGTTGCGGGGGATAAGAGCTTTGATGCAATCGTGCGTATTGATACGCCTGGTGAAGCGGATTACTTCCGACACGGAGGAATCATGCAATACGTCCTTCGTTCGCTTCTCTAATCACTACGCCACGCTCTACAATTAGGGCTATGTTGGATTCCATCCACGGGCCGAAGGATCTAGCTCATCTCACCTTTGATGAGCTAGACCTGCTCTCATCCGAGATCCGCTCCTTTCTGGTTGAGCAAGTCTCCAAGACCGGTGGCCACCTTGGCCCCAACCTCGGTGTTGTTGAATTAACAATCGCCCTACATCGCGTCTTTGAGTCACCGAAAGATGTTTTGGTCTTCGATACCGGGCACCAGACCTATGTGCATAAGATTCTGACTGGTCGGGCCGATGGTTTTGAAAAGCTTCGCCAACGCGGCGGGCTGGCTGGATATCCAAGTCGCACCGAGAGCGAACACGATGTTATCGAAAACTCTCACGCATCAACCGCGCTCTCTTGGGCCGATGGAATTGCCCGCGCATTTAAAGTACAAGGAATCAAAGATCGCACTGTTGTCGCAGTCGTGGGCGATGGCGCACTGACCGGTGGCATGTCATGGGAGGCGCTCAATAACATTGCCTCGGCTCAAAATATTCGGCTAGTTATCGTCGTCAACGATAATGAACGTTCATATTCACCTACCATCGGTGGCGTCGCGACCTACCTCTCCACCCTTCGCTCTACTAGCGGATATGAGAAGTTCTTGGATTGGGGCAAGGGAGTTCTCGATAAAACTCCGGTTGTCGGCCATCCCATCTATAAGACTTTGCACGGAGTTAAAAAAGGACTGGAAGATATCATCGCCCCACAAGGCATGTTTGAAGATCTAGGTTTGAAATATCTAGGCCCAATCGATGGCCACAATATTGAGGCAATGGAGAAATCGCTCCAAGCTGCAAAGGCACTTGCCCAACCAGTAATCGTCCATGTGATTACTGAGAAGGGGCGGGGTCACGCACCTGCGGTAAATGATGAGGCCGAGAAGTTCCATGCTGTAGGAATTGTTAATCCCGAGACCGGCGCACCAATAAATAAATCGGTAGTGAGCTGGACCAGTGTGTTTTCCGAAGAGCTCATCAAGGCTGGACATGAGCGAAAGGATATTGTCGCTATTACTGCGGCAATGCTCGGTCCAACTGGTTTAGATGCTTTTCAAAAGCAATTCCCAGAGCGAACTTTCGATGTGGGAATTGCCGAACAACATGCAGTAACAAGCGCAGCTGGTATGGCTTTCGCTGGTTTACATCCAGTCTTTGCGGTCTATTCCACCTTCCTCAATCGTGCCTTTGATCAACTTCTGCTCGATGTTGCCCTTCACAAAGCCGGTGTCACATTCGTACTCGACCGTGCAGGCGTCACCGGAGATGACGGCCCTTCGCATCACGGCATTTGGGATTTAGCCTTGAGCGGAATTGTTCCAACCCTTCACGTAGCTGCTCCGCGAGATGGTGCCCGACTCCGGGAAACCTTCCGAGAGGCGATTGCTATTGAAGGCGCACCATCTCTCGTCCGCTTTCCGAAGGGGGAAGTACAAGCCGATATCCCGGCTTTCGAACGTCGCAATGGCATAGATGTTTTGTATCGCGGTGAGAGCGCTGATGTACTTCTCGTCAGTATTGGTGCGATGGCCTCAATCGCAGTAGATGCTGCTTCACAGGCCTATCGCGAGGGCGTAGGCGTAACCGTTATTGATCCGCGCTGGGTTAAACCTTTGCCACAAGAACTCATCTCAATGGCCGAGCGATACAAGAGCGTGGTAGTCATTGAAGATGGAATTCGCCATGGTGGTATCGCCAGCACAATCTCTGAGCTCTTTAGAGATGCTGGAGTAAGCGTGCCGATCCACTCAATTGGCGTACCGCTTGAGTTTATTGAACATTCAAAGCGTGGCGAGATTCTCAACGACCTCGGAATGAGTGCGCGAAACATTACTCGCGAGCTAGTCGAGTGGAGCAGCGCGCTCAAAGATGATGGACTTAGAGCAGAGAAGCCGCTCCAGGTGGATGAAAACGACCGCCGCCCTGGCTCTCGCTAAAACCTTCCCGATCTAAGTACGGCAAGATTCCGCCGAGGTGCATCGGCCAGCCACAACCTAGCAACATGCAAATATCAATCTCGGCAGCAGTTGCAACTACGCCCTCATCGAGCATCATGCGAGCCTCTTGCGAGAGCGCGCGTAGGGCGCGAACACGAACTTCATCGACGCTGGATGGAGAATTTCCAGCGACAATCAATGACTGCGCCTCGGGGTTTACTGCAAGCTTTCCATCTTCACCCTTGATGTAGTAACTCTTAACTCCCGCTTTCACAAAATTCTGCATTGTTGGGGATACGCGATAGCGATCGCCTAAGTTCTGGTGCAAAGTTTCGGCAACATGCAGCGCTACTGCTGGGCCCACGAGACCGAGTAACTCAAGTGAGGTCATTGGCAATCCCAGTGGCTTCATCGCTGCATCAGCAATCTCAGGTGGAGTTCCCTCGTCGATGGCATCGGTTATCTCACCCATAAAGCGAGTCAAAAGCCGATTGACCACAAATGCGGGGGAGTCCTTAACAATGACCATGGTCTTCTTGAGTTCCTTGCCGAGAACCACTGCAGTTGCAGTTGTGGCATCGTCGGTTGCAGCTGTGCGTGCGATTTCAAGAAGTGGCATAACGGCAACTGGGTTGAAGAAGTGGAAGCCGATTACGCGCTCTGGATTGCGCAGCCCTTCCGACATCTTGGTAACGGAGAGCGAGGAGGTGTTGGTTGCGAGTATGCACTCTGCCGAGACAATATCTTCGAGCTCTTTAAATAGTTTCTGCTTGAGCGAGAGCTCTTCAAAGATTGCCTCAATGACAAAGCTGGCGTCGGCGAAAATATCTTTATTGGTTGAACCAGAGATGAGACCGGAGAGCCAGGCTGCACTCTCTGGAGTCATGCGCTTCTTTTCGACCAATTTGCTGAGTTCAGAGCGGATATAGGCAAGCCCTTTGTCGACTCGCTCTTGATCAAGGTCGGTGATTACTACTGGAACTTTGAGATTTCGAAGCATGAGGAGAGCTAGTTGTGAGGCCATCAAGCCGGCTCCAACAACGCCTACCTTGGTAACTTTTCTGGCAAGCGCTGGCTTTGGTGCCCCTTCAACTTTCTTGCGCTTCTTCTGGATCAGATTGAAGGAGTAGAGGCTTGCACGCGCGGCATCGCTCATAATTAAATCGGAGAGAGCGACATCTTCGGCTGCGAATCCTTCGGTGAGTGAATTTGTGCGGGCGGCTTGGATGAGCTCGAGCGCCTTATTTGGTGCTGCTACATCGGCCCCGCCATATTTCTTAGCAATCGCTGCACGTGCTGTTTTCATGGCGGTCGACCAAGCTTCTTCATCTGCGCCATGCTCGGTGCGAGAAATTACTCTCTTTCCAGCTAGGACGCCGGCGGCAAAGGTAAGTGACTTTTCGATGAAATCTGCCGGTGCCAGAACTTCATCAGCAATCCCGAGGGAGAGCGCCTCTTTGGATTTAAGCATCATATTGTTATTGAGGGCGTTTTGAATGATGACCTGGACTGCATTTATCGGTCCAATAAGTTTAGGCAGCAGCGTAGCTCCGCCCCATCCTGGCACTATGCCCAGAAATACTTCTGGAAGTCCGATGAATGCAGTTGTGGCAAGCGTGCGATAGTGGCAGTGAAGTGCCACTTCCAAACCGCCGCCAAGTGCAAGTCCATTAACAAATGCAAAAGTTGGCTTCTGGCTCTCACCTAATCTGCGAAAGACATCATGCCCCAATTGTGCAATTGCTAGTGCTTGAGATTTCTCTTGCAAGAAACTTAAAGCAGAGAGATCGGCTCCGGCAGCAAAGATAAATGGCTTGCCAGTGATAGCTATTGCCTTTGAATCACTGGCTAGCGCATGCGAAATAGCTTCATTGAGCAAAGTGAGTGATTGTGGACCAAAAGTGCTGGGCCGGTTGTGGTCCATTTGGTTATCTAAAGTGATGAGAGAAATTTTTCCATCATAGCCAAATGGCTTGAGGTCAACTTCGCGAAGTAGAGCTTGGGTAACGACCTCATCTGGTGCGCCATCTGGAAGCTTGATATCAACCATGATTATTTGCCCTTTCCAGTGAAGTGAGGGTTCTCCCAAATGATGGTTCCGCCCATGCCAAGTCCGATACACATTGTGGTAATTCCATATTGCACATCTGGTCGCTCTTCAAATCCGCGAGCTAAATTGATCATTAGTCGCACGCCAGAGGAGGCGAGTGGGTGGCCAACGGCAATTGCGCCTCCGTATGGATTAACCCTTGGGTCATCATCGGCGATACCGAAGTGATCAAGGAAGGAGAGCACTTGAATTGCAAATGCCTCGTTGACTTCAAAGAGTCCGATATCGGCAATCGTAAGTCCAGCCTTTGCAAGCGCTTTAATCGTGCTGGGCACTGGTCCATATCCCATGATCTCTGGCTCAACTCCAGCAAATGCGAAGGAGACTAACTTCGCCTTAACTCCCAAACCAAGTTCGGCCGCCTTCTGCGCACTTGCGAGCACTGCAATTGTTGCGCCGTCATTTAAGCCAGCCGCATTTCCCGCGGTGACTCGTCCGGCTGGGCGAAATGGCGTCTTGAGAGCAGCAAGTGCTTCAAGTGTTGTTTCGGGGCGAGGAGGTTCATCAACTGTGGCAACGCCCCAGCCAAGCTCGGCACTACGAACTGCTACTGGAATTAAGTCGCGTTGAATTTTCCCGGCCTGGTAGGCAGCTGCGGTTTTCTGTTGTGAAGCAAGTGCGTACTTATCTGCACGCTCCTTGGTGAGGTGGGGAAACTTGTCATGAAGTCTCTCGGCAGTAGATCCCATTTGGAGGGCATCGGTATCTACCAGGCGTTCTGCCAAATAACGCGGGTTGGGATCCATGCCATCGCCCATGGGATGGTTGCCCATATGTTCTACGCCGCCAGCGAGCGCCAAATCATATTGACCCATTGCAATCGCTGCTCCAACTGTGGTCACCGCCGTTAACGCACCTGCGCACCAACGATCAATGGAATAGCCGGGAACTGAATTAGGGATGCCAGCTAACAGTGATGCGCTTCGTCCGATATTCATTCCTTGATCGCCAACTTGAGTGGCTGCGGCAATAGCTACATCATCAATCTCTTTTGGGTTTACACCTGGGTTGCGCTCTAAAAGTCCACGCATAGTTCGCACCAGAATGTCATCGGCGCGAGTACCGGCGTAGAGGCTGCCAGCTTTGCCGAAGGGGCTGCGCACGGCATCGACGAGTACAACATCTTGAAGTGTGTGTGGGCGAGCTTCCATGCCGAGACCTCTTTACTGGTGGTGTGGTCTCTGATGTTACTCGTGAGTAACGGAAAAGGAAATCCTTTTAGGCGTTAACTGCAACCTTTTTCGCCGGGCGTAGGTAGGCGGGGAGAATCGCGCCGAGATAGAGCCCCCAGATCAGAAGCTGGAGCCAGGTCAAACTGTTGGCGATTCCGATGGTGCCATCTAGCAAAGTAGTGAGGATATTTCCGCTTCCAGCTGACCAATTCCAGGCAAATGCGTGCGCCCCAGGTAGTGCGCCAAACTTTTGAAGTTCATTGATTCCGTGGGAAAGGACGCCAGCTGCGACAACGAGCAGTGCAGTACCAGAAACGGTAAAGAACTTACCTAAATTAATCTTTACACTTCGGCGGTAGATCGCAACGCCGAGTGCAATTGCAATGAGCAGACCTAGTGCCAAGCCAATAGTTGGGGCGGTATCTGAAGAGACGGTTTTGAAATTACTGTAAATAAAAAGCGCTGTTTCTAGCCCCTCGCGCGCAACGGCGAAGAAGGCAGCTGCAACTAAGCCAGCTTTGCCCATTGGAGTAAAGGAATCGACTTGGCTGTGTAGCGAGTCGCGCAATCCGCGAGCATGGTTCTTCATCCAAAAGACCATCCACGAGACTAAGGCAACTGCAGCCAAGGAGCTCACGCCGGCGAAAATCTCTTCACCTTTAGTGGTCATCTGAGTTGAGGAGTAGGAGAGAAATGCACCCAGCCCAAGACTAAGAGTTACGGCTAGCGCGACGCCGAGCCAGAGAAAGGGAAGTGAGCTCTTGCGATCAGTACGGATGATGTAGGCAACAAGAATGCCGATGATGAGGGAGGCTTCTAATCCCTCTCGCATTGCGATGAGCAAGGTACTGAGCACTCCTGAAGCGTATGGCTTCTACCGCTAATTACGCAACTTATTTGTTGCGTAATTCATCTCACTCGGTTCACTCGGCTGGGTCGGCTGAGTGAGAACCCTCCTCATTAGCGACGGCTACCTCCACGATCAGCGGCTCGGTCTCTAGCAGCGCTGGCGCAATCGCTTCTGCCACTAACGAAACCTGCCACTGGCGGGCTCCTAAGGCCAGCAACGCCTGCTGGATATCAGCTGGTGGTTGCTCCCAACATAGGCGGCGCAGGAGTTCGGGGGAGAGCAGATTCTCGGTCGGCATATTTACAAGCGCGGCCACTGCCGCTACTGCCGCCCTGGCATGAGTAACGCGGGCATATGCGGGGGCATTTCGCTGGGCCCAGATTTTGATGGGCGGAAGCTCCTTGGAGGCAATCCGTAGCTCGGGCTGGTTCTCCAGTGGAGTGATCAAAGAGGCGCGGTAAATATCAAACCAACGCTCAATCGGATGGTTGGTGAGTCGGCTGCGCTTGGTCAAGATATGAGCAAAATCGTTGATCTCTTTAGGTCGCTTGGTTGCAAGCTCAACCAACGCCTCATCGTTAAAGACTCGACCTGATGCAATATCAATCTCTTCAGCAAATTGCGCTCGCGCAAACCACATATCTCGAATGATGGTGAGCGTTTGGCGATCACGAATTTTGTGCATGCCAGATGTACGACGCCAAGGATCAACCCGAGGGGCTGCGGCAGGTGCATTTAAAATCGATGCAAACTCTTCCTTCGCCCATTCCAATTTTCCTTGGTCTGCAAGAAGTGTTTCAACTTTATCTCGCAAATCTACGAGTACATCTACATCGAGTGCGGCATAAGTCAGCCACTCTTCTTTCAGCGGGCGGAGCGACCAATCCACTGCGCTATGTTCTTTGGCAAGTGAGAGATCTAAAAGGAGTTCAGCGAGTGGACCTAGTCCAACGCGTTCGCAACCTGCGATGCGGCCACCAAGTTCAGTATCAAATAAATGTGCTGGCTCTAGCCCTACCTCTCGAAGGCAGGCGAGGTCTTGAGTGCTGGCGTGAATAATCCACTCTTCATCTTTAAAGTGCTCACTCATATCTGCCCAAATGGCAGAATCATTTGCCAGAATCGGATCTATCAAATGCAAGCCACCGCCGCGTCTAAATATCTGAATCAAGTAGGCACGTTGACTAAATCGATATCCGGATGCGCGCTCGGCATCAATGGCGATAGGGCCGTGCCCCTTTTCTAATTCGACTAATACCTGGGCTAAAGCTTGATTGGAGTCAATCAGCCCAGCGATGGGATGGCGCGGTTGGAGAAGCGGTTCTGGCATTACTAACTATTTACTTCGCGCTAGCTGCGTTACGCCGGCTGGAATAGGTGGTAGCCCAGCGGAAATTTCGAGTAGGTCTAGCCAAGCTTGCACATGCGATGCGATCTTTTCACCGCTGAGGGGAGTCCAGGAAGCGCGAACTTCCACTTCGCTGTCATCTTCTCGATTCTCCAACGTGCCAAATGAGGCGCTAGCGACTCGAGTGACGGTGCCACTGGGTGCACTGAAATCACATTCATATTTCTTTAGCGCTTCGATCAGCCAAGTCCACCCAAGGTCAATAAGAAGTGGGTCATTAGCCATCTCCTTATCGATAGCCGCGCGCACAAAAGTGACACAACGAAAATTACCCGACCAGCCATCTTGTCCATCTGGATCATGCAAGAGAACAAATCGTCCGGTGGCGGCATCTTCATCTTCGTTAAGTTCAACATCAGCAGTCAGGGCGAAAGCATATGGCGCTAATTTTTGGGGAGCCGGAACTTCTTCTAAGAAAATTTCAGCTCGGCTTTTTACTGCGCGAATATCACTAATAATTTCATCGAAAGTCTTTGCGCGCACCTTCTAATGGTAAAGGTAGACTTCTTAAATGGCTTCGATACTCGCCCTACTCTCGAGCTTTTTATGGGGC
>CAIUHB010000243.1 GCA_903898855.1 uncultured Actinomycetes bacterium
AACTCCGGTTACAGATGGTCCATCCTGGTTGAATGTCACCGGCGATGTGATGACATACTCGCAAAGTGGTGTCATTTATACATATGATGGATTAGAGAGCGGCACCGTTCAAGCGCTCCCAATCGATTCGAGTATTACTAATGTCGCAAATGTCACGGCGATTGGTCAGAAGGTCTTCTTCTCCGGATATACGACTTCCGGATGGCGCTTCTACAGTTTCGATATGGTCTCTCGCGCCACTGTAAGCCTCTTTCCAAGTCTGGTCTTTTCAACGTATTACAACGTTGGAGAATCGTCATGTTGTGATTTTGCACATTTGACTTCTCATAATGGAAGCGCATTCTTTATCGCCGATAACAATCTCTATCAAAGTGACGGGACCGTGAGTGGTTCTAAGCGCCTCGCTTTCATTGGAAATCCACCTTATGGCTGGTCTGGGTTACTAGGCATCTTCGCCGGGGAGAAACTGCTCTTCAGCTCTGATCTAGGTGATGGCTTGGGCGTCGAGCTTCGACAGTATGACTTATCAACCCAGACCCTTTCCTCTGTTTCGGATATTCGCGCGGGAGGCGAAGGTTCCTTTCCAAATAACTTTGCGGTGCTAAATAATCAGGTGCTCTTCTCTGCCGATAACGGTACGGTGATTGATATCTGGTCTAATCTGGTTCCGACTTCAGCTCCGGCAGTCATGCTTCCAGATCCTCGTCAGCAGTCGACAATCAGTGCAATCGCACCTTTGTCAGCAGTTACTGGCGCAGGAGTCACTGTGACAATTAGCGGAAACTTTGTTGAGCCAGTTAGTAATATCTTGGTCGCCGGCGGATTCCTTCCCGCAGGAAGTTGGACTCAGGCGAAGGGTTCAATCTCATTCACTATGCCAAGTAAGCCAGTTGGTTCATACGAGATTCAAATCTTTAACGGCTCAGCGCCAATTCTTACGAAGCAGATCTTTAGCTTCACGGCGCCAGTTCCAGTGGTGGCACCAACCCCTGAACCAACTCCAACACCGGTAGCTACTCCTACGCCAGTGGCAACGCCAACACCGGTTGTGAAGCCAATTCCTTCCGCGACCCCAACGCCTTCTGCGTCACCAAAGCCAACGCCTTCACCATCGGCGACAAAGGCGCCGGCGAAGAAGATCACGATTACCTGCGTGAAGGGCAAGAGCACGAAGAAGATAACAGCGTTGAATCCAAAGTGTCCGAGCGGATACAAAAAGAAGTAAAAGAACTTCACAGCAGAAACCCCAGAACCAATCGGCTCTGGGGTTTCTGCATTAATGAATAGAAATTATCGCTCTGACTTATGACGATCGGCCATCGTATCCATGTAAGCAAAGAGCACTCCTGAAACAACGAAAGTAACATGAATACCGATACGCCATCCCTCGCGGGATGCGTCGAATGGACCGTCTTGCATAAAGTCTTTGAGAAGCTCAATAACAGAGATAGCAACCAGCGAACCAATGAGCTTAATCTTCAGGCCGCTGTAATCAACGTGACCCATCCAATGTGGACGATCCTCTGCACCTTCAGCTACCTTGATTTTTGAAACGAAGTTTTCGTAACCCGCAAAGAGCACGATGATAATCAGATTTCCAAGTAGGACGGTATCCAAGAGTTCTAGAACTTCAAGAGTGATCTCACCGGATGTCGCGGTCGTAATGTTGGTCATCATGTGCCAGAACGAATGGAAGAAGCGGTAGAGAATCGGCAGCAGGGTCAATAGCAGGCCAACATAGAGCGGGGCTAGAAACCAGCGTCCAGCAAAGATTAGCTTTTCGATGAAGTGTTCAACTTTTTCCATGGAGCAGATGTTATAGGCGGGGCTATCGTGGAGGCCGAAGCTGGGCCATAACTCGCTCATCACTATTTTCCACACGCGTAATACCAGCAAACACCGGGTCCATTGCGCCTATTGGGAGGCGGTAGAATTCGAGAGTTGTTATCGGGGTCGATGTAATTTCGAACCGGCGGTTATAGTCCGCGACCCGCACATATCCAATGGGCGGTTGACTCAGTGAAACTCTGGGACCGACGGTTAAAGTCCGGATGAGAGATAACAGCAGAATCGGTGCACCTTGTTTATCGATGATGCCTACGCACATCTGTACTCGCTCAGCCTTCAGGGCTTAGGCGTCAGTACCCCCAACCCAAATGTCTCTGCCGCCATCTATTCGGCGGATGGGAATTTCATCTCTGACGGTTTCCATAACCGAATGCTCTCGCCAGATCACGCCGAGGTTGTCGCCATCAAGAGAGCCGGAGCATCGACTCGTGGCGCCACTATCGTGGTCTCACTCGAACCCTGCGCCCATACCGGTAATACGCCGCCCTGCACTCAGGCAATTATCGATGCCGGAATCGCAAAAGTTATTTACGCAGTCACCGATCCGAACCCAATCGCAGCTGGCGGTGCGCAAGTATTAAGAGACGCTGGCATTGTTGTCGAGTACATCGAATCCGTTC
>CAIUHB010000244.1 GCA_903898855.1 uncultured Actinomycetes bacterium
AATGAACTCGTGCATACGGTTAAGAGTGCGAATAAATGTTGACTTGCCGCAACCGGAAGGACCGATGAGTGCGGTAACAGTGCCAGGCCAAAAGTCGAGCGAGACATTGGAGAGTGCGTGCTTCTCGCCGAACCAGGCATGTACTCCACGCGCCTCAAGACCTACGCCCATGACATTGCTGCCGGGGGTCTTTGGTTGATGGCCCGCTGCGATACCAGCGAGTGATGATGGACTAATTGTCTGTTCCATATTCTCTTCACCATTCTCATTTTTTTCGTTATTGCCGTTTGGGCCAAAGTTATTGGTGGTCATTTTCCGACCTTTCGATTTCCGAGGTATCTAGCAGATCCAAAGAGAATCAAGACCATTGCAAGCAATACAAGAATTCCTGCCCACGCCCTTGTTACTGACTGATCCGTTCCATTGTTAAAGCCCTTCCAGATGTAATAAGGAAGTGAACCCATAGGACCTTTAAACATGTTGTAGTTGGTGGTATCTCCGCCACCGGTAAGAAGTACAAGCGGAGCGGTTTCGCCGGCAATACGAGCCACACCCAAG
Organism: uncultured Actinomycetes bacterium; assembly: GCA_903898855.1. The sequence continues at coordinate 559 of CAIUHB010000244.1, forward strand.
ATCATCGCAGTAATCAATCCGCTGCGAGCAGCAGGAACGACAACCATCATGACGGTGCGCCACTGAGTGCCACCCAGAGCAACGCCAGCTTCGCGTAAGTCGCCGGGAATCAAAAGCAAAACTTCTTCGGAGGTACGAGCAACAGTTGGAATCATCAAGATGGCAAGTGCCAGCGATCCTTCGATGCCGTTGTAATTCTTGGTGAAAGGATAGACGATTGCAGCCAAGATAAAGAGTCCAGCCACAATTGATGGCACACCAGACATCGCTTGCACCAAGAATTTAATGGGTCGAGCAAAACGACCTTTAATCTCGGTCAAATAAATTGCGGTCAAGATTCCAATCGGAACGCTAATGATCATCGCGAAAACAACCATCAATACTGTTCCAACAATTGCATGAACAAGTCCACCTTGAGTCACTGCATCATTGACGGTATTGGAGTGCATATCTTTGAGGAAGATATTGGGATGAATTCCCTTATAGCCGCGAACCACAACGGTGAGCAAAATACTGACGATAGGAGTTACGGCAATAAAGACTGCTGCGGTAACGAATCCTCGAAAGATTGCATCTTTCGCAGCTGGAGCGCCACGGCGAAGGTAATTAACGATGAAATCGATGATGATGAAGGCGAAGAAGAAAATGGCGACGTAAGCCAGCTTTCCCTTCATCGCAGTGGCAGCAACAACACCAAATGAAATAAGGGCGGCAGCGATAAATTGCAGTGCCAGTTCAATCCGATCTTTTTTAGAAGCAGCCCAAGGCTTATTTGGCTTTGGCGTAATGCTGGCGGGAACGATGGTCTGTGACATTAGCGGCCACTCTTTCCAGCGCGAGCCACGATGAAGTCGGCCAAGCTATTGATTATCAGAGTGACGACAAAGAGGATTAAACCGGCTGCCATGAGGGCTTTTACCTCCGCTGGGCTGGCCTCGCCGAACTTCTGCAAAATCATCGAAGCCACGTTGCCACCGGCGCTAATGAGTACATGCCAGTTGACCTTATAAACAATATTGAGCACGGTATAGACCGCAACCGTCTCGCCCATCGCGCGACCTAGTCCAAGCATCGCACCGCCGATTACACCAGAGCGAGCATAAGGAAAGGCAACTGCGCGAATCATTGCCCAACGAGTTGCACCGAGTGCGTAAGCAGCTTGAATGCGATCGAGTGGTGTTTGCGAGAAAATTTCACGAGAGATTGAAGTAACAATCGGAATAATCATGATGGCAAGAACTAGCCCAGCGATAAATGGCGAGCGCGAGAAGTAAGGAACTTCCATTTTGAAAAATGGAATAAAGCCCAGATATTTATGGAGCAATCTCGCCCAGTATTCACCGCTGGATTCCAACACGAAGAATCCCCACAGTCCAAAGAGGATTGATGGGAAGGCGGCCATTAAGTCGATGAGTGCAACCATGAACTTCTTGATGAAATTTGGTGCATAGAAAGTTAAGTAAATCGCAGCGCCCACTGAAATAGGGACACCAATTACTACTGCGATGGTTGCAATCACCAACGTGCCAATCAACATCGCGGCTAAACCAAAGTGTGAGCTCTTGGGATCAAATACTCCGTTGTCATCGACTACTGCGTGCCAATCGCTGCCAGTTATTAATCGAAGACCCTCGCTGTGAAGCGTGGAATATCCTTGATAGAGCAGGTAGCTCAGTATTAATCCGAGAATGACAAGTGATGAAAGTCCACCACCAGTTACGACTCCGCGAAATACTTTGTCGGAGAATCGTGGCTTGGTAGTGAGTACTCGCTTCGCTGGAATTGCGGAATTGGCTGCGGCAGGCGGAGTGACCTGGGTGGCTGACATGGCGCAATCCTCGTAAAAGCGCAGGGCTTTTGAGTGAGAAAAAGGTTACGAGATGGTGAACGACGAGTGAAATCCCGTACGGAGGCGCCAGGCTCAGCCGTTACCCTTAACCCCATGGCCAGCAATAGCAAGAACGGTAAGAACGACTCCCCCAACCTGATTTGGGTCGATTGCGAGATGACCGGGCTAGACCTTAATAAAGATGCATTGGTGGAGATTGCGGTGCTGGTGACTGATGCCCAACTCAATGTCCTGGGCGAAGGCGTCGACCTTGTCATTAAGTGCGATCAAGCCTCCTTGGATGGGATGAATGACTTTGTCCGCGAGATGCACACCGCCTCTGGCTTAATCACCGAAATTCCAAACGGCGTCACCCATGCCGAGGCCGAGGCCGCCATCTTGGAGTATCTCGCCAAGTACGCCCCCGATGCCGGCAAATCCCCATTGGCCGGAAACTCGGTCTACGTTGATCGCGGCTTCATTGCGCGCGACCTTCCGGCCTTCAACGCCTACCTGCACTACCGCACGATCGATGTCTCGACGATTAAAGAGTTGGCTCGACGCTGGTATCCACGCACATATTTCTCTGCGCCAAAGAAGACCGGCAATCACCGGGCGCTGGGCGATATTCGAGACTCCATCGATGAGCTCGATTACTACCGAAGCTCCATATTTATTAAGGACTAAGTTAAGCACTCTCATGAACAATTACTTAGGTAAATCTGAATCAGGAGAGCGAAGCAAGAAGCGACTACTTTTTATTGGAATCGCCGCTTTGCTCGGTTCATTGATATCTATTCCACACGCAAACGCTGTAGTTGTGCCAACTGCTCCAACAAATATCTCCGTCACTGCCGCCGCCGGCGCCTAAGTCGTGAGTTGGCAGCCACCTCAATACGACAGCAACAGTGTTACTGCATATTCAATTGAATATTCATCCACGGGCTCAGCTCCTTGGACTGTAGCCAGCAACTCAATTGCAGCATCAGCACGTAACTACACAATTTCTTCCCTTAATCCAGGTACTTATTATTTTGTTCGAATGACCGCGCTCAATGGCGCGAGCGCAAGTCCTTACGGGTATCCATGGACCCCGATCTATAGCACCAGCACCACCAATCGCGATGCGAACAGCAAAATCGTTTATGACTCCGGTGGCGGATTAGGTGGCAGTGATTCAGCCTCTGTTGTTCAGTCAGCAATGACCGCTGGCGGATATGGATTTACGCGCGTGAAATACCATATGGAATACAAGCAAAGCTCTGCACTTGTATATGCAGATGCCGATATGGCCAAGTGGGATACATCAACAATTCCTTATAACTCACAAACTTCCTACGGTGCATCAATATCAAGTTTGCGTGTTCCATCCTCGGCGGCTGCTGACTTATTCCAAGTCCAAACTAACGTTAACGACCTCACCGTGGTCTCAAGTCTCTCCACGTTAAATGTTTCAAATAAAGTTGGCCGTTTGGAAATCTGGCCTTATAACTATGCCCAAGGAGTCAGCGGTCTTTCATATCCCGGAAATGGCTCAAATTACGATCTTGATGATCAATATATTTCCGGTGGATATTACGGTTCTTTTCAGGTGCACGATGTGACTGATTCCAACACGATTCTTGCCTGGAACGATCACGCAAATGGCGTTACTTCCGATGTTGGAATCGGAACAATGAGTGGTGGCAATCCCGACTGGACTTTTTGTGGAGCACAAACGCCTCTTTGTACTTCCTGGTCGGCATTTCATCTCTATATTTACATCAACATTCCAGCAACACCCACAAATCCAAATAGTTCGTCAGTCTCGCTAAACGTCGCAGCTTCAACATCATTCCGAACAGCTACGTCGATTGTGGCCAACACCTCCCTCAGCGGAAAAGTAACTTTTTATGCAAATGGCAAGCGGATTCCAGGATGCATATCTCTTCCCACTGTCACCAACAATGGCGTTAACCCAGCTACCTATTCCGCAACCTGCTTCTGGCGCCCATCGGTTCATGGGCAGAACAACGTAAGCGCCACTTTCACTCCATATGTCGGACCCACTTCTCGGGGAGCTTCGCTGACCCCAATCACTACGATCTCCCGCACAACCACTCGCTAACCACTCGATTCAGCTTCCCGAGCGAGTCATCGCGACCTATTTCCCCTGGGGTAGGATTGGCCATCCATGGTGGGCGTAGCTCAGCTGGTAGAGCACTCGGTTGTGGTCCGAGATGTCGCGGGTTCGAGCCCCGTCGCTCACCCCACCCTTTTCCGCAGATTTCTGCACGATTTCTGCACGATGAACCCAGGAGATAATTAGTGAGTACAACCGGAAAGCCAACTATCTTCGACGTCGTTATCGAAATCCCAGCAGGTAGCCGCAACAAGTACGAGATCAATCACGATACCGGCGAAGTTCGCCTAGACCGCATGCTCTTTACCGCAACTCGTTTTCCCCACGACTACGGATTTGTAAAAAACACTCTCTCTAACGATGGCGATCCACTTGACGCACTGGTCATGCTTGATGAGCCAACTTTTCCAGGATGCGTTGTGAGTTGCCGCGTAATTGGCATGTTCCGCATGACCGATGAAAAGGGCGGCGACGACAAACTTCTCTGCGTCGCAGCTGGCGATATTCGTAAATCTAATCTCAAAGATTTAGATGATGTTCCATACTATGAACTCGAAGAAATTAAGCACTTCTTTGAGGTCTACAAGACACTTGAGCCAGGCAAAGAAGTACATGGCGGAGACTGGGTCGGGCACGATGCCGCCGAAGCAGAAATCCAAGCTTCCTACGACCGTTACAAGACAACTCCTTCAAAGCATTAATAGATGAAAATCATTACGGCACTTGTAAAGCCACCTCGAGTCGACGAAATCAAATCTGCACTCCAGGCTGCCGGCGTCCACGGTATGACAATCTCTGAAGCAAGCGGCTTTGGTCGGCAAAAAGGTCATACCGAGGTTTATCGCGGAGCTGAATACACCGTTGATTTGATTCCTAAAGTTCGCATCGAAGTTCTCGTTGATGATGCCGACAAAGACCGCATCCTCGATCTCATCGTTGACACCGCCAACTCAGGCAGCATTGGTGATGGCAAAGTCTGGGTAATACCGGTCGACACCGTAGTCCGCGTGCGCACCAACGAGCGGGGCGGGGATGCGCTTTAAGAAATCTAGCTCCGCGCTTCTAGCGCTCTTTCTCTCTGTTTTTATGATGGTTGGTATTCCCGCTTCACAGGCAGCCCTCACAGTAGGCACGAATACTGGAAATTACTATTCAAGCACCGGTGGTGGAAGCCTCGGCACCGCAGCCTGTGGTGGAACAAGTGTCCTGATCGGTGCAGGAGCTCAAACTTATAATTACGACTCCGGAACATATAAGGCAACTCTGACTCAGCTAACCGGCACTTGCGCAACAATGAGTGCAGATGGTCAAACGGTTGGAACCGTATCTACTGGCGTCGGAGGACCTTTTGGTTCGACATCTGGTTCGGCACTTACTGCTCCGAGTTGCAGTGCAAGCGGCGGAAACCAAGTGGTTGTCGGTGCCAAAATTTATAAAACATCTCCTGGCGGATACACGGGTGGAATTACTTTGCTATGCGGAACTCTGCCTTTGGGCACAAATAGAACTTATGGAAATTCGCTTGGAGACACTACCAGTGGAACTAGCCAAGATATCGCGTGTGCTGCCGGCAGCGTTGCTACTGGACTTTATATTTACTACGGTGGAATTCTCGACAAATTTGGAATTTCTTGTGCGGCACTCCTAACCATTCCACAGACGATTTCCATTTCCTCTCTAGGTACATCGTCTGCAAATTACCCATATTCGCAAGCACTTTCCATGACAACCTCTGGCAATAATGGCACTGGTGCAATTACTTTTGCGGTAGCAAATGGAACTGCCACAAGCTGCGCACTCTCAAGTTCAGCTAACAATGCGACTATCACTGCTGGATCCAGTGGAACTTGCACGATTACCGCGACCATTGCAGCAGACACTAATTACGTGTCGGCAACAAGTGCTGCAGCTACATTTACTTTCAATCAATCAGGTCAAGCATCCCTGACTGTTACCTCAACTAGCGGTGTATTTGGAACTGATTTAACGTTAACGACTTCTGGTGGAAGTGGAACTGGAAACGTTTCATATTCTTATGCTGCCGGAACTACGACCTGCACACTCTCTTTGTCCGTACTTTCAGCAACTAGCTCAGGTACATGCCTCATCACCGCGACAAAGGCGGCGGATACTAACTACAGCTCGATCTCCTCCTCCCAAACTACGGTGACTTTCAGCCAAGGGGTCTCGACTACAACGTTGACAATTCCAGGGGGCAGTATTATTTACCGACAAGCGAAAGCACTTACTGTCGTCACCAATGCCGCGGGGAAAGTCACTTTCAAAGCGAATAAAGTTGTAATACCTGGATGTAAGAACCTAGTTGTAAATTCCGGAAATTCTTTAACCGCAATCTGCAACTACAAGGCAGCGATACATGGTGCCGTGACAATATCTGCCACTTTTACGCCCTCAAATGCAGGCTATATTCCATCGTCAACCGTATCTCCGATCTATTACACCTCCCCACGTACCGGCAAGAGATAGGCGGTGAGGCACTTCGATGTGCCGCGATTTAGGCTGGCAGAGATGCGCTTTAAACCCTCAACCCGCCGTAGATAGGGTTTTTGCAGCCCGTCCCCGGCGCTGATAGGGTCTGCTCCGCACCAAGTAAGTACCCGCAAGACCACAATTTCACATATCCCGCGTTGTTAGCTCAGTTGGTAGAGCAGGTGACTCTTAATCACCGGGTCGGGGGTTCGAGTCCCTCACAACGCACTTATAGACAGGTGATTTTCTCCTGATTTTCTCTACAATTACTGCATTGTTGAGTCGCTGATTACGAACCGTTCCTGGCTCCTACTCTTCAAGATGTGAGGAGATGTCGCTAATGTCCAATTCGACAGACGACATCTACAGCGACGATCCAAGTGATTCGACGTCAATTCCAGCAAAGCGAAAACTCTCGGCGTTGCTAGCTTCCATAACACTTCTACTCGGTGGCGCGTATTTTGTGCAGACAACCCTCGCCGCGAACTTCTCTATCAATTCGGGACAGATTGAGTTCGGCCAAGGTGCGACTGCGACAACGGCATGCACCGGTTTAAATACTTTGACAGTTACTCCGAGCGCAGCGTTTGTTAATGCATCGGGTAGTGGCTCCCATTATTTTTCATCTTTTACAATCTCAAATATTCCGAATTCTTGCTACGGTGACGATTTCACTATCAAAGCCTATGGAAGCAGCGGCAACACCCCACTTTCGATTTTTAATACAAACTCAACCACCGCGGTTATCTACGACAACGGCGGAACATTCGAAGCCGGAGCAGGCAGTGCAGGTCTAACGGTCAGTGGGAGCTCTGGGTCGTTTACGACTACCTTCACTTCTCCAGTCGCATTGGCATCTACCGTCTTTAAGCTGACGCTAGAAAGTGGACCACACACAGCAAGCGCTTACAACGTCGGCGACGTCGGTCCAGGCGGCGGAATCATTTTTTATAAAGACCTAGCAGGGTTTAGTTGTGGCCCTACATTCAGCTCTACCGGCTCTCCTTCGGGGGGCCTATGCAATTATCTTGAAGTTGCTCCGAATACTTGGACTTCGCCTTCGGATGCAACAACTGTTTTATTGGGCAATCGGAATGATGCAGCACAAATTAGCGGGGTACGTCTTGATTCATCCGTCGTTTTCGATCCAAATGATGTTGGACTTGGCTATAAAAATTCACTCGCTTTTCGCGCTGACTCCAGAGCTATAGCTAATACTGGAATTAGATTTGTTCGAGATTACAACGGCGGAGCATTAAGCGATTGGTATGTTCCAGACTCTACAGAGTTGAACATACTTGTTTATTGGTCAAAGGGATTGACGCCTGTTCTAAACGCAAGATCTACCTCGTCTGCCGCCTTAATTAACGGCAACTTTAATTCAGGTTATTATTACTACAGCTCCTCACAGACTGGGTCCAATCCCTTTGGCGCTTACATCCAAAATTTTGGCAATGGAGGAGTCGTAACGAATCAATGGAGCGATGTGGGCATGCGTGTGCGGCCTATTAGAGCTTTCTAATAGTTCAATAGGCATATGGGGTCGAATTCCAATCCCGGTTGCCTATCAAATACTCGTTGATGAACAAATGTCGAAATAAAATTCACTAAAGTTTAGGCATCTGCAATTGAGACACGACCGGAGGAGGAATAGAGCCAAGATGAAGAGTTTTATTAGAGTTATTACTTCAATCAATCTAATACTTACATTCGTAACCTTAATGCCGGCTTCTGCCCACGCTGCCCCTTTAAATTTCTTCGTAGCCACAAATGGTTCTGACAAAAACCCCGGCACACTTCAAAAGCCATTTAAGACCATTCAGCACTGCGTCTCGTCGCGACCTGGCAATTCCACCTGCAATGTACGTGCTGGAAATTACTTTGAAACGGTAGTGCCGACAAGTAGCGGATTAACTGTTCAAAGTTACAACAACGAAAAAGTGACTTTAGATAGCAGAAAATCAGTAACCGGCTTCAAGCAATACGCTCCAAACAAATATGTTGCAAAAGTTACTTTGCCGTTGGGCGACGACAATCAAATATTCTTTAATGACACTAGCGGAATCCTTGCCATGTGGCCTAATACGACAGATTTACTTCACCCGAACTGGGAGCGAATTCCCAATGAGATTTCGCCTGAAAACCTATTGACTGATTCTCAAATACCTTCGGGCCTCTCGGGGACCGGAAGCATCAAGTTTTTCAGTGGGGATGATGCCTGGACATCACAAACCGGATCTTTCGATAATCCTCAGTCCGGCAACTTACATTTCACCTTAGACGGTGCCAGCACCGGAATTTATATAACTCCAGCAAAAAATGGTCTCTACTATCTATTTAATAACATTGCTTTTCTTGATACCGCATATGAATGGTTTTACAACCCGACAGAATCCAAATTATTTGTTCAGATTCCGAGTGGTTCAAATATCAATAACTTTAAAATCTCCTATAAATCTAAAGAAACACTTGTCGATTTAAGAGGTTCAGCCCATGTAACAATAAAGAATATTTCCTTATTCGGCGGCACGATTGCTATGGATGAGCAAAGTCAAGGAAATTTAATCGATGGAATCAATGCCAACTATGTCTCGAATAACACACGTTCTTATGACAACACAACGACGCATAACTGGGCGCATGGGAATTCTACTATTGTGCGCTTATAACCAAAAGGACAATCCAAATCCAGGTGACGGGCCTACAAATTCACAGATTAGCTACAACGATATTTTCAATTTCGGCACAATGAGTGTCGACATTGGTGGGGTTTATCTCAGTGGTTCTGTTAATACCGGACTCGTGATTGATCATAATTGGATTCATAGTTCGGCTTATCCTTCGCAAATTCCAATCTCTCAAAGCATCCCGAACACAAC
>CAIUHB010000245.1 GCA_903898855.1 uncultured Actinomycetes bacterium
GCCTTGGTCACATTAGATCCAAGAGTTCCGGCAGCTGTGGCGACTCCACCGGCGACAGAAGCGCCAAGGACAAAGCCAATCGCAACCTTTGCTGGAGTAGATGTAAAACGCTTCGCTGTTAAACGCATGAATGTAAACCTTTCATCGTTGGTGGTCTGCTTATTCAATAGTGGCTTGCTTGGCCTTCTCCGAACTCTCGCTGAAAGTTTGCTGAGAGAGTTCTATTGGTTGCTCAAGGTGGAAGTCGGCATCTCCATATTCCGGACATCCTTCGAGAGCAGCACCAGGGCAACGATAGCGGCGCTAAATGCGCTGAGCACTTCGAGCGAGCGGGTAATACCAATCCAGGCCATCAGCGGGCCGGCCACGATTAGACCCACCGGACGAAGCAGGAAAGAGCCCATCGCATCAAAGGAGGCGACCCGAGAGAGCGCCTCGCGCGGTACCTGCAGCACCAGCGCAGTGGACCAGAGCGCGCCCCAGAGATCTAGCGTTACACCCCAGAGCAGCGCCGATAGTGCGATGAGTTGAATGGATTGCGGCCGCGCCATCGACCAGGTGTAGAGCGAGATGCTCAAGGTGATGATCATCAGAAAGCGCATGGGGTATCGAACCTTGATTCGATAGCCCAAGATGGAACCGCAGAGAAAGCCCACTGACTCTGCCGAAATTACATATGACCATGAGCGTGCGCCGGCGAAATGTTTTAGCGCAATTAAAGGTCCGATGACATTTTCAGCTGCCGCCCAACACATAATAATGAAGGAGAAGCCGGCAACGATAATGACAATCCATCTATATGAGAGGAATGTCTTCCAGCCGTATTTCAAATCTTTTATAACCGATTGGCTAGCCTCACCGGGATTTACCTCAATCCCTGCCATCGTGATGAGCAATAACCCAGAGAACAGGAATGAGAGGGCGTCAATCATGAGCCCAGTCGATGCGCCAAAAGCTGCGATTAACCAACCACCAATTGCTGCGCCAGAAATCATTGCGCCATTGCTAACAAAGGCGTTAAGGCCATTTGCTTTCTGCAAACTTTGATCAGGAACTATCGCTGGCAATACTCCGGAGAAGGCAGGCCACCAAATACCAGCCATTAATCCGAAGTTGATATTTGCAACCAACATGATCCAGAGTGGGACGCTGCCGGAAAAGAAGAAGAAAGCCTGAACTATTAATCCGAGCGATCCCCAGATATCGCAGATTGCAACCATTCGAATACGGCCAAATTTATCGGCGAGAACTCCGCCAAAGGGGCTAAAGAGAATCATTCCCAACGTCTGGGAGCCTAAGACCAAACCTAATTCAGATGCGGTGCCACCTTTGAGATGAAGCACGCCGAAGGCAATGGCTATTGGCCCCATTCCATTACCGAAGTTTGAGATGAAGCGAGCTGTCAGTAACTTCTTTACATGCTTGTGGCGCAGAAGTTCTTTAAGTTTAATTCTTGCCGCCCTCGACATCTTTGAGCACTCGATGTATCTCTGAAGCAATCTTCTTTAACTCGGCTAACTCTTCGTGAGCAAGTAAACGTGCCTCTTTTGCTAATTCGAATTCACCAAGTGATGCCTCATGAGTCTCGTTGATCTTCTGCTCGACTGCTTTGGAGGAGACATCTTGACCAACCATAATGATGGAGAGCAGAACTAACTGCAAGAAAGTTTGAGCTACCCAGGCGACAATCACAATGGGATCACCGGTTTTAATCGCTGCTGGAAGTGAGATCAAAGCAATGGCGGCAAATATATATGCACACCACATTGTGCCAACTGCAGAAGTTATCTTTGCTGCTATTCGGGTATTGAAACCACTTACTTTGCTCATACCCTGATTCTACTTGGCACATTAACTGATTAGGTGGGAGAATATGGCCGTGCCCAAGATTCAAGCGCCATCCGTAGCTGCTCACCGCGAACTTCGCCGTGAACAACTGATGGCAGCTGCGATGGACTTGGCAATTCACGAAGGCGCTGGCGCGATTACGGTGGCTGCAGTCGCCGCTAAGGCTGGCCTATCGCGCAGTTCTATCTATGAGTACTTCTCAAGCTCGGCTGACCTGGTCGCAGACCTTGTTGTTGAAGAGCTGGATTACTACGCACTTCGCTTAGCCGATGCCATTAAAGGCGCCACTGATCCCTTTGAAACTATTTCATTGTGGATTGCCGAAGGACTTCGCTATGTCGAAGATGGCCGCCATATGTTGGTGAAATCTTTAAATACCGTAACGCCACCGGAATATCGTAAAGAAGAGATTGCAATGGGCCACCGCGCTCTGCTCGCACCACTTCGCCAAGCACTTTCCCAAACTGGAATTGAAGATATTCGCGGAGCTGCAGCATTCCTACAAAGCGTTACTGATGCCGCATCGGTTCGCATTGAGGCCGGAAATGCAGCAGAGCCCGAAATCCAAAATGCAATTACCTTTGCAATTGCTGGACTTCGAGCTCTAGCTACTAAGTAGTTATTACTTCTTTACTACTGGCAAAGTTACCTTTGCGCTGAACTGATCGTAATTCGCACTTCCAACAGCTGATGCTTGGAGTACACAGGAACCAACTTTGATACCGATAATGGTGTTGTCCACCGCGGCGCAAATCTTTGGTGTACTGCTCTTGTAAGAAATCTTCTCCTGGAAGTTGGTCTTGATTGCCAAGTTCTTTGGCTTTCCAACTTTGAGTGAAGTTACAGATTGCTTGGCACTCTGCACGCCCTTAGCGAGATAGAACGGGTAGTACCCGACAGCGGTGCCAGCGTGAACTTCGAGGTTACAAGTGCCATCTGCAGTCACTGCCTTGATGGTATTGCCTTCGACTACGCACAAAGTCTTGCCGGATGGATCTGCGGTGAAGTTCATAGTTGGTGTTGAACCATCGGAAGCCGAGAGCGCAACGGTGAGCGGTGTGCGATAGGCCAATGAAACTGATGCCTTGTTCTGCACAAGTGCGGTGCCATTAATTGAAGCGCTAACTGTGACTGAAGATGTTGCTGAAGTTGGTGCGGCAGTTGTAGTTGCAGCTCCAGCTACATAGGTGAAAGGGAAGAATTGATCTTCGGATGTATCGCCAGCTGAGCTAATTGAATCAAGCTCTACCTGGATTCCACAGCTCTGGTGTGCACAATCTGCGCCCCAGGCATTTCCATTATCAATCGTTAATTTGATGAGATCAGTTGGCTTAAAGGAGGCACCTGGTGTGGTTGAAATCCAGAGTGAGCCTGGCTTATTAAATTGAGTTGGACGCTTGCCGGTAGCTGGGGCAACAGCTTGGTAGACATACATACCCTTACCGACTGGGAAGTTGCCGATTGTCATAGTTACAACATCGCCCGCAGTCAGTGAAGGCAAGGTATTGCCAGCAAGTGGCGCACCTACTGATGAGGTGAATGTTACTTTAGTTGTTGGGGCTGCATGAGCGACGGATGCTCCGCCAAGCACAAGTGCTCCAGCAATAAATGAAATTGCTATCTTCTTCATATCTCTCATCTCTTTCGTTGGGTTTATTTGGTAAAGGTAATTGGAATATGTAAATCGTAGGTACGGTCATCGGTGCGCAAGTGATCTGCTCTAACATAAATAGCGCAAGCAATCTTGCGGCAATCTAATTTTCCAATCATGGGCGAAACTTTGATATTGACGTTAAAGCGTCCACCAGCTCCATATGGGCGGGCAAGTCCAGTTCCATACGATGGTGCATTAGATGAGATCCAGACGGATGACTTACTTGCGCCAGTCTTATCAATTCCGCCGCCACATGGTGTTGGTAACTCAGTTTTAGCAACAATCTTGCACATTGCTACATAAATTCCGACAGTCTCATCGAAGTGAGCTCCAGTAATGGAGAGTTGATCACCGCTCTTAAGATTGGAGACTTTATTAACGCTAAGAATTGCACCATTGCTTCCAGTCACGCTCTTTATTGGCGCAGCAGTTGCAACCTCTGGCGCCACCAATAACCCGGCGATAACGAGGAGGAGTAATTTCTTGGGCAC
>CAIUHB010000246.1 GCA_903898855.1 uncultured Actinomycetes bacterium
AGTTATCACAGTTACTGGGATGGCTGCGGGAACATCATCGACCGTAACGATGCGAACAACTCGTTCCGGCTATGACACTGGAACTGCAACATCGATTGCGATTTACTCGGCGAGTGCTTCAAATCAGCCGACAAATGTTTCCGCGACTATCGCGGCGCGCTCTGCGGTAGTAAGTTGGACAGCACCATCTAATACCGGCGGAACGGGGATTACTGATTACACAGTTAAGTATTCATCCGATAACGGCGCGAACTGGAACACAGTTTCACACACACCTTCAGCGGCTACTCAAATAACCGTTTCTGGGCTCAGCGATGGGACGAGTTATCTTTATGAGGTAGCCGCTGTAAATATTGCGGGCCAAGGACCATTTGCCTTAAGTGCCCCTGTTACAACTTCTTATTATGTCTCATGCACCACCGGAAGTTTTTGGGTTGCGGGACAGACGATCCCTTCAGCTGCAGGTCAGAGTTGTACTGGTACAGCAACAATTCCTGTAGGAATCACTGGTGTTGCGATCAATGCTTTTGCTCCTGGCAATGGCGCGACTTCAACAAATCGTGCGCTGACTGCCATCGTCTTCCCATCATCTGGCTTTACCAATATCGACCAGGGCGGCTTCATGAATCTGGGTCTTACATCAGTAACGATTCCGGCTTCCGTCACCATTGTGGGGCAATACGGATTTCAAAATAATCCACTGACATCAGTCACTATTGCTGGCGCTGGTGGGGGAGCATCCACATACCTTGGTCAATCAGTCTTTTCGAATCAGGTTTATGGGCTGGGCACTTCGATCGCACTCACTTTCGGTAGTGGAAAGATCGATATCGGAGATAACTTCGGAAGTGCGACTGGTTTCTCAACTGTTAATTTCGGTTCCGGAATTTCGAGTATCGGTGTAAATGCATTTAAGCAAAATGGAATTACCCGAGGCTGGATTCCGGTATTCCCATCAACAATTACATCGATTGGGCAGAACGCCTTCACCTACAACCCCAATATGACGACCATTCGATTTGGTAGCGACACTACTTCGGCTATCACTTCAATCGATAACGCCGCTTTTGATCCTACATATGTGAAGAGCGTTCAATATTGTGGGCCAACGGGGACCGTGCTTAGTAATTATTTAAAGAATCGACTCCCAAGCGCAGTTGTTTGGTGTAACAACGTTGCCCCAAATGCTCCGACGATTACTACAACTCCGCAGACTACTCAACAGGTTACTGTGAACTGGTCAAAGGGTCTGACTTTGAATGAGCCACCTACGGATACTTTCACTGTTCAATACTCAACTGGTGGTGGAGCTTGGATAACTGTTGCTTATGACACGACCACACCACTTTCATCGCGAATCACAGGGCTTACCAATGGCACGACGTACAGCTTCCGAGTGGCGGCAAACAACATAGCTGGCGCAAGTTCGTTTTCAACCGTCGTCCAAGCAACACCTCTCGGCATACCGGTAGTTCCAACTTTCGATACCTCGGTTGCGATCTCTGGTGGCTTTATTTTCAACATCACCAATTATGACTCTCGTAGTGCATGGAGTGAGACTATAACTGCTGGCCTGGGCACTATTACGGCAGGAACCCCGGTTGGCAATCGCCTGCCGATTACGGTCTCGGGAATGAATCCAGGTGGAACGACCTCGATTCAAGTGACCACTACTCGGGCGACCTATGACACGGGAGTTGCAAATACTTCCGGCACTTCCTTGAGCGCGGCCTTAACTCCAGTTATTGCAGCCCCAGTGGTAAACACCGACGGATATACCGCTGCGATCACGAACTACGATTCCAATTACACCTGGCGCGTTATGACCTCGTCTGGGTCTGCCACGATTACTGATGGCGTGATCATCGTTACTGGTGCGAACTTTGCAACCAGCGTTACCGAAACTGTCACGACAACGCGCGCAACACATGACACTGGTAGCGCAACGGTTTCGGCGACGACTTTAACTGCGTTGACTTTCACCTATTACGGAAATGGAAGTACCGGAGGAGCTGTTCCTACCGACGCTTCAATGAATCGCACCAATGGCACAGGAACGGTCTTAGGTAATACTGGGAATCTCGTCAAGTTGGGCTACCAATTTATGGGTTGGAATCTGAATTCAAGTAACACCGGTACTACCTATGTAGCAGGGGATTCCTTCCAACTCGCTAATGCCGCAATCTCTTTTTATGCGCAATGGTCAGCACTTCCATATTACGTGACTTATAACGCCACCGAGGCAAGCAGCGGGGCAGTGCCAATTGATGCTGCAACTTACAACATTGCTAATGCAGCAAATATTCGAGGCAATTCTGGAAGTTTGCAACGCACGGGTTATTTATTTGCGGGATGGGCTATTAACGCAGATCGGTCTGGTCGTATTTATCAATCAGGTGACACCTACACGATCGGAACAAGTGACTTAAATCTTTGGGCTGCCTGGAACCCGATTACTTATTCGATCACCTATAACGCAAACGGTGCTTCTGGTTCTCCTAGCAAAAGCTCTGATTCCTACACGGTGGATGCAGCAGTGGCTCGCCTATCAACTGTGGGCACAATGGAAAAAACAGGATACAACTTCGGTGGCTGGGGCACGCAGGCCGTCGGTGGAATCTTCACGGATTCATTTACAGTTGCGGCAAATACCACTTTGTATGCGCAATGGAATATTGCAAGTTATTTGTTAACGTATGATCTCGCCGGCGGAACCGGCACTGTACCTGCTGCGGTAAGTACAAATTATCTCTCTCAAATTACCTTGCCATCGGCATCCGATTTTACAAAGGTAGATACGAATACTCCGCCAATTACCTACGCATTTGTAGCCTGGAGTGGGCCATCGGGAACATATAACCCTGGTCAGACCTATTTCATGCCAGCCGGTTCACTCACCTTCACTGCAATCTGGACTCGCATTTACAACGTTAAGTACAGTTTTAGTGGTGGAAGTGTTGGTTCGCCTATTGCTGATCAGCAAAAAGTTTCAGGTGACACGATCACTATTACTGCCACGGTACCAACACGTGATGGTTATGAATTTACGGGCTGGGCCGATCAGAGTGGGCCGATTGCGAGTTGGACAGATCAAAATGGTCAGAGCGCAGATGGCCGACCTATCTACACCGTGAGCGACGGTCACTATCTGCTTTATGCAACATGGAGCGCTATTCAATATTCAGTAACTTACGATGGCGCTGGTGGTTCGCCCGCTCCAACCGAATCCAGTAAAACCATCGGTCAGAGTTTCACTGTAGGGGCAGCTCCTACTAAGACGGGATACGACTTCAAGGGCTGGAACGAAGGGCTTAACACCTATGCAGCTGGCGCAACTTATGTTGTCGGGAAGTACAACATTGGCTTTACTGCGCAATGGCAAGCGCATATTTACCAGGTCGCTTACGACTTGAATGGCGCCTCTGGAAGTGCTGGCGGAACTCACGCTTACACCTTTGGAACACCTGCGTACACCTTGCCAACATCGGGCTTCGCACTTACTGATTACAACTTTGGCGGATGGGCAGCTTCACCAGGTGGCCCTTCTGTTGGTACAACTTATTCAGCCAACTCTGACATAACTCTCTACGCCACCTGGAATATCGCAATCTATCGTCTGACCTTTGATGCCCAAAGTGGCACCAGCGATAGTGCAACTGCGAAAGTAACTATTGGAAGTGCGTTGACATTGCCACAAGCAACCCGTGCGCATTACACGTTAAATGGATGGTCAGACCAGCCGACAGGTGGATCTCTTACCGCTGCTGGAGCTCCTTATACGCCAGCGAGTGATCAGACTTTGTACGCACAATGGGCGCTACAAATTTTCACGGTGACCTATAACGGAAATGGCGGGGTATCGGATTCTTCCTCCGCATCCATGACTTATGGATCTTCGACTGCTCTAGTACTTCCATCAGCATCTCGAAGCAATTATGTATTTGCGGGTTGGTACTCCGCCGCTTCTGGTGGTTACCTCGTCGGAAATCGGGGAGATAATTTCGTTCCTACTGCCTCTCGCACGCTTTATGCGCATTGGACGCAAGTATCTCTCGCAGGACTAGGGGATGCCGTAAAGATTGCTGAAGTGACAGTCGTGGCAGGAAACGATGCCTCCTTTACAGCAGGTAGCCGAGGAAGTAGCGCGACAGTTAGCTACACCGCCGATAGTTTGCCGAATGGAACTGTCATTAGTGCATATGTACAAGCGTCAACTGCGCGTGCAGCTTCGCTCATTGACCCGAATTCCAATTTCATTCTTTCGATGGTGGTTGCCTGGGTAGCTCCTGATGGAACTGTGCCAAATACAGCAGATGGCAAGCCGATCGCCATGACTATTTCAAATTCTGGAATTAAAGAAGGTTCTCGAGTCTATGGATTACTCGGTGAATCTCCGCGATTCCTTGGCGTCGCAACACAAGATGGCAGCGTTCAAGTCTCTTTAACTCAAGATCCAACAGTGACTGTTGCAATCACGCGACCAGATTCTGCCACTGCAGTGACTGCTGCAGATATCGATGATATTTCTGCGGTAATCACCTGGAGCGCGCCCCTTGTAACAGGTGGATCTCCCATCACTAATTACACGGCCACATCCAATACCGGCGTGAGCTGCACAAGCACGACTACTTCATGTGTAGTTACTGGCCTTGTCGCCTCGACTGATTACACATTTACCGTGGTTGCACAGAATGTCATCGGATCGAGTGATCAGAGCGCACCGTCGCTATTTATCACCACAGCAGTCGCCTCTACTCCACCTCCATCATCCCCAGCACCTTCAAATTCTTCTCCCGCAATCGTGGTGGCTGCCGTTGTTGTAGAAACCAAGACAGTGGTCGCAGTGGTCACTCCAAAGATCGACACAACTACTGCGAATTTGCCCATCAATCCGGTGGAACAAGATTCACAGACTGCTACTCCAGAAGTTCAGGCGTTGTCCGATGCTGCAAATGCTG
>CAIUHB010000247.1 GCA_903898855.1 uncultured Actinomycetes bacterium
ACGGTTCTGCAATTACATATGTCACGGGCTAACTCCTATCGATGCTACTTCCGAAGGGCACTAGAGTACCTAAGTCTTGCAAAAAGGTATGGGCATTAGGCGGGAGGTTGGCATCGTGGCAGAGCAGGTGGCTGGCCCTTCCCAGAGTGATGTTGGTCAAAGAGTGTCGATTCGCATCCAGCTTGGCCAAGGCGAAGGCTTTCAAGACCTGCTCGGTCTCCTTGAATCACCCACCTCAATTCGAAAGAAAGATGGCACCGTCCAGAATTTTGATCCCCACTCCATTGCTGCCTGGCGCATAGTCCAACCCGTGAGCAGCAAAGCCGGAACTGGTAAGCCAACTAGTCTGCGCATCGCCGAGTTAGAGAGCGCTGCTGAGAAAAGTTGGCCGGCGCTAAGCACCTTCGAGCGAGGAGGCTGGCGCTATCGAATCTCCGAGGGATTTACCTTCCGAGCAAACTCGATTCTTCCCATTGGCAGGCCACCACTGGGTGAACCACAACTCGAACTAAGCGCCGAACTTGAGTACGCAGTGGAAGCCTTTCGCGAAAAAGGCATCACACCTGCCATACATGTACCTCTCCCAACATATCTGGAGTTAGATAACGCGCTAGCCGATGCGGGTTGGAGCGTTGCAGTTGAAGCCCACTTGATGATTGCCGACAGAGTTGATGTGCCCACTCCACCACTTCCAGATGAATTCACTTTTCACTGCGAAGGCTCGCTGAGTGATAGTTGGTTGGAAATTCAGGGCAACTCTCCGGGCGTGCGAATTATGGCGGGATATCCAGCACACTATTTATCAATTTCACAAGGCGCCGAAAATATTGCAGCCGCGCGTATTGCAGTTGCCGATGGTTGGGCCATCATCAGTCGAATTTTCATCAAGGAAGAATTTAGGGGGCAAGGTTTAAGCCGGGCCTTACTTGGGCAGGCGGCTCATGTATCAGGGGCTGAAAAAATAGCGTTGCAGGTGGATATCACCAATTCCCGCGCCATCTCGCTCTACTCCAGCTCGGGCTTTCGCGTGCATCACAACTATCGGTTTAGAGTTACTACATGAAAACTGGGCTCTCCATCTTTGAAACCAAGAGCTCCCAGCTTTCAGAAATATATAGCGCAAATGGCAAAGAGGTAACAATTTATTGCTGTGGCCCTACGGTCTACCGCGATGCGCACGTTGGAAACCTTCGCACCTTTCTCTTAGCTGACCTTGTTCATAGAACACTTCGTTTCGCTGGATTTGCAGTTAACCTGGTTCAAAACATTACTGACGTTGGCCATATGAGTGAAGATTTAGACGAAGATAAAATGCTGACCGAATCGGCCACCAGGAATAAGGATCCCTTCGAGATCGCGCGCGAATTTGAAGCGCGCTTCCATTCTGATTTAGCTCTGCTCAATGCCCTGCCAGCTGCGCGCTACCCAAGGGCTAGTGAAACTATAGATTTAATGCAAGAACTCATCACTCAACTGATCGAACAAGGTAATGCTTACCTCGGCGAAGATAACTCGGTCTATTTTTCAGCTGAATCCTTTCCCAGTTATGGCGAACTCAGTGGAAATTCACTCGCCAATCTCAAGCCAGGTCATCGCTATGAATTTACTGAGGGCGGCGCGAAGCGCTTTCATGCAGATTGGGCGCTCTGGAAAGCTGCCGGCAAGCGCACTCAAATGATTTGGCCCTCACCATGGGGCGAAGGGTTTCCTGGTTGGCATATCGAATGTTCCGCGATGTCACTCAAGTATCTTGATTCGCATGTTGACCTACATATCGGCGGAATAGATCTGCGCTTTCCGCATCATGAAAATGAGCGCGCCCAATCAAATGCGGCGCGTAATGGCACCGAAGTTGTTGCGGCCTGGCTCCATGGAGAGCACCTGCTCTTTGAGGGGCGCAAAATGTCGAAGAGCGCCGGCAATGTTGTTCTTGTTTCAGATCTCATTGCAAAGGGCATAAACCCATTAGCGCTGCGATTAGTTTTCCTAGAAAATCGCTACCGCAGTCAGATGGATCTCACCTGGGATGCACTGCGCGCAGCCGATGCCACGATTCGCCGCTGGCAGAATAAATACCAGAGTTGGAAAGAAGCTGGCCCGGGCGATGCCTCGGCCGAGATTGCTGCTGCCATGCGCATTATTTTGCGGGACCTAGATACGCCTAAGGCGCTGCTCTACCTGCGCGAGGTGGAGAAGTCTGACGTTGCCGGTGGCGTTAAAGCTGCACTCTTCGCAGCGCTCGATCAAATTTTTGCGCTGGACCTCACCGAAGCGCCGGCCGCGCAGAGCCTTCCAGCCGGAGCACAGGAGTTGATAGACCAACGAATCGCCGCTCGCGCAGCTAAGAATTTTGCTGAGAGTGATCGATTGCGTGATGAACTTAAAAAGCTAGGCGTTGATGTGCAGGATGGCGCGCTTTAGGAAGTTGGCAGTACCGCGACAATAAGTACGCCGAAAAATCCCGCAAGCAGAAATATATTTCCGAAGGTATTTCCAAAGATCAAGATCTCATAACTTGTGCCTTGGGTTCCGGCTCGAAATACGACTAACGCCCAACCTAATACTGAAAACAACTTAGCGGCGCGACTTCGATAAGCGCTTCCGACCAACCAGATTCCAAGCCAACTCACTAGTAAAGCCAGAACTAATCCAACCGGAGTAATCGCATTATGGAGAATAGTTCCGGTGAAGCCGAGAAGTGCCCCAACGAGAAGTGCGATTGCTAATTTCTTCATCAGATACCGGCGAAGAGATCGCTCTCATTTCCTTTGGCATCAAATGGTTCGGACTTCTTGCCCTTAACCAATGTGTAGTACTCATTTCCCCACACTGAGTTTCCTAAGTTGTTGGAGAGGGCAAAGAATGGACCATCAAGTGTTATTTGAGTTGGGTGGGCACGCATCGCCGCCATCTTCTGCTCGATAAATTTTGTTCCATCAACCATGGTCGTAACTAATTCATCGGGCTTCACAAATGGGAGGTCATCTACGGTCTCTGCACCAAAGAAGTCGGAGCCAATCTCCTTCATCTTTTTCATGCTCTCTTCAATGACCGACCTCGGCATTGTGTTCCAGTAAATTTTCGAAATCTCCCAAGTGGCCCCGCCAGTCTTGGAGGAATCCTGAGCGAGTTCGGCCGCGCGCATTGCAACCCGATGAGCCTGAATATGATCTGGATGGCCATAGCCACCAAATTCATCGTAAGTAATTAAAACTTGGGGCTTAATCTCTAAAATTATTTTTACTAGTTCCAGTGCCGCTTCATCAAGGTCTGCCTGCCAAAATACATCGCTGCGGTTATTGGGTTCAGTGCCCATCATTCCGCTGTCGCGCCAGCGCTTTGTTGGTGCGCCAAGAAAGCGATGATCAGTCACGCCAAGTTCTTTCATGGCATTAGCTAATTCAATTTCGCGGTGTGCGCCGAGTTGATCGTGTTGCGAACTCGCCAAATGTGCCAACTCTGGCACGAGGACT
>CAIUHB010000248.1 GCA_903898855.1 uncultured Actinomycetes bacterium
AGAAGATGCGCTGGATTACGTGAAAGCCTTGCTCTCGTATTTGCCATCCAACAATATGGATGAATCACCAATCTTGCCCGCCACCGAAGGTAGCGATATCGCGCCATCCGATCGCGCACTTGATTCACTCATCCCTGACAACCCCAACAAGCCTTATGACATGAAGGTCGTTATCGAAGCAATCTTGGATGAATCTGAATTTCTAGAAGTTCACGAGCTCTTTGCGCCTAACGTGCTTGTTGGATTTGGCCGCATCGAAGGTCGCTCGGTCGGAATTATCGCTAACCAGCCTTCTCAATTAGCTGGCACTTTGGATATCGATGCCTCAGAAAAAGCGGCTCGCTTCGTTCGTATGTGCGATGCCTTTGGAATCCCCATCGTCACTTTGGTTGATGTTCCAGGTTTCTTGCCTGGTACCGAACAAGAGTGGGATGGAATTATCCGTCGCGGCGCAAAGTTGATCTATGCCTACGGAGAAGCTTCGGTTCCACTTATCACCATCATTACGCGCAAGGCTTATGGCGGTGCTTACATCGTTATGGGTTCTAAGCAGCTAGGTGCAGATATCAACCTTGCCTGGCCAACTGCTCAGATTGCGGTTATGGGCGCACAAGGTGCGGTAAATATTCTCCACCGCAAGGAACTTGCTGACGCAAATGATGTTGATGCCAAGCGCGCTGAATTAATTGATGAGTACGAAACCACGTTGCTCAATCCATATATCGCGGCTGACCGTGGCTTCGTTGATGCCGTAATCGAGCCACAAGAGACTCGCCTGCAGATAACCCGCGCTCTTAACGCGCTTCGCAACAAGCGCGTCGCTCTTCCACCACGCAAGCATGGAAATATCCCACTATGACCAGCATGCGTAATCAAAAGTTTCTTATCGTCTCTGGTACCCCAACTCGAGAAGAGATTATCGCTATCGGAAAAGCGCTTCGCATTCCGGTCGAGAAGAAGGCAGTTGAACGCGCAAGTCTCTGGCGTAAATCCCAAATTCGCCAACCGCTTGCTCGCAAATGGGGTCAACTCTTCTAATGCCAATCCGTACCGTTGTACTTGCCTCAGCCTCGCCATCACGCAAACGGCTGCTTGAGTCCTGCGGCATCTCCCCCGAAATAATTGTTAGCGGAGTTTTTGAAGAGGATCCACAATTTGATTCCTTATCCCCTTCAGAACTTGTACTCGCCTTAGCTATCTTGAAGGCTCATACCGTGAAAGATAAAGTCGGAGCTAATGCGCTGATTATTGGCTGCGACTCCACCTTTGAATTTGAAGGTACATCGCTAGGCAAGCCATTAACTAAAGAAAATGCAATCGCTCGCGCAAAATCCCTACGTGGCAAGACTGGTGTACTGCATACCGGCCATTGCATTATTGATACCGCACAAGGAATTGAAGTAGCCGATATCTCCAGCGCCGCTGTTACTTTTGCTGATATGAGTGATGAAGAGATTGAGGCTTATGTAAATTCTGGTGAGCCACTCAACGTTGCGGGTGGATTTACCTTGGATGGACTGAGCGCTCCCTTTATCGAACATATCGCGGGAGATCCATCGGGAATTATTGGACTCTCTCTCCCCTTATTGCGTCGGGCAATTAATGAACTTGGATTATCGTGGCCTCAAATAGCAGAAATGGTGGTTAAAGGGTGAAGGCAGTACTTATCGCCAATCGTGGTGAAATCGCAGTTCGCGTAGCTCGCGCTGCCAGAGACCATGGCATTAAATCCATCGCTATCTATTCCGATGAGGACCGCACTTCCCTTCACGTTGCAACTGCCGATGAGGCTTATGCGCTCAATGGATTATCTGCGGCCGAGACTTACCTAGATCAAGAAAAAATCATCGCGATTGCCAAGCAAGCTGGCGCGGATGCAGTACATCCTGGTTATGGATTTCTCTCTGAGAATGCAGATTTTGCTGATCGCGTAATTGCAGCGGGGTTGATTTGGATTGGACCTCCTCCAGCAGCGATTCGCTCACTCGGCGATAAGGTCTCGGCCCGAAAGATTGCCGCTGAAGTTGGCGCGCCACTTGTTGCCGGAACTATTGATCCAGTTGATACCCCAGAAGAAATTATTGCCTTTGCACAAGAGCATGGCCTTCCAGTTGCTATCAAGGCAGCACATGGTGGCGGTGGCCGCGGACTCAAAGTCGCTCGCACCATCGAGGAAATTCCAGAACTTTTCGCCTCTGCAGTTCGCGAAGCTATTACCGGCTTTGGCCGCGGTGAGTGTTTTGTTGAGCGATACCTCGATAAGCCTCGTCACGTTGAAACTCAGGTTTTGATTGATTCACATGGAAATGCGGTAGTTGTCAGTACCCGCGACTGCTCGCTGCAACGTCGCCACCAAAAATTGGTGGAAGAGGCGCCAGCTCCATTCTTAACTGATGCCCAAGTAGAACAGCTTTACACCTCCTCTAAAGCAATTATGAAAAAGGCTGGCTATATCGGCGCTGGTACCTGCGAATTTCTTATCGGAAATGACGGAACCATCTCATTCCTTGAAGTCAATACTCGCCTACAAGTTGAGCATCCAGTTTCCGAAGAAGTTACCGGTCTTGACCTCGTTCGTGAGCAGTTCCGTATCGCCGATGGCCAAGCTATTAATCCAGTAGATCCGATTATTCGTGGCCACTCCATTGAATTTCGTATCAATGGCGAAGATCCCGGCAAAGGCTTTTTGCCTTCACTCGGAACAATCACCAAGTGGGAAGTGCCATCAGGTCCAGGTGTTCGCATTGATGC
The DNA here is from genome assembly GCA_903898855.1 of uncultured Actinomycetes bacterium. The sequence continues at coordinate 2,752 of CAIUHB010000248.1, forward strand.
CGGCTTTGACCACGGACACACAATTGGTTCGCACTTTGATTCTCTGCTCGCAAAATTAATTGTTACTGCCTCAACTCGAGAAGAAGCAATTGAGCGTGCGCGTCGCGCGCTTCGAGAATTTGAAATTGGTGGCCTGGCTACCGCGCTGCCATTTCATCGCGCCATTGTCAACGATGAGAACTTCACCAAGGAATTTAAGGTCTACACCAGCTATATCGAAAATGAGTTCGTCAACGAGATCGAACCATTTAACTTTAAGCAAGGTGTTGCCGAAACCAAGGCCGCTTCTCGAAAGATCATTGCTGAAGTTAATGGCCACCGATTTGATGTCGTGCTTCATACCCCAGAACCAGTTGAAAAGCGCCACCGCGTAAAGCCAAGTGGTATTAGTAAAGTTGCTGGCGACTCGATTGAAAGCCCAATGCAGGGAACGGTCGTGAAAATCCTGAAAGCAAATGGCGACCGGGTTGAGCC
>CAIUHB010000249.1 GCA_903898855.1 uncultured Actinomycetes bacterium
ATTTCAGAGTTGGTCGGGGCCGAACAGTAGCTAGATAAGACTCGCAAGTGAAGACCAAGTCGGTCTTCGTGGTTTAACTTCGGGGGAAGTCTGTTGCGGTTGCAACGGGTTAAGTGTAACCCAGAATTACTTCCCCAAAAACCAGCGGCTTTAAGCGCTATTTAACAGTGATCTTTACTGTCTTCTTCACTTTTCCGACAGTGACGGTCACGGTGTAGACGCCTGGCTTTGCAAACTTCAGCGTTGGTGAGGAGACCTTACCTGCCGCAGAAGTGGTGCCCGATACCAAGACATATTTCTTGCCATCAGGCCCAACCAAGACTTCAGAGACCGACGTTCCCTTTGCGACTGATGGAAGTGCGAGTGCGAGCGTTGAACCCTTCTTCACCGAAGTGCTCTGTGACGATGAGTTCGATGTGATTTTCACTGTCGAATTCACGGGCACATTAGCTGCAACAGTCGAGACCGATGAGTTACTTGGAATCGTGCGTATCGGAAGAACTGATGATGGAGTTGGGGTCGGTGTCGATGACGCGCTGGCTACAGGGGTTGGAGCCACTGAAGGAGTTGGCGTTGGCTTCGCGGACGAGGAAGGTATCGGGGTTGGAGAAGGTGTTGCGCTCTTTGAAGGAGTAGGAGTTGGGCTTGAACTCGCCGCAGGCACTGGCGCCATTCCTCCACCGCCACCACCACCTCCACCACCGTTATTTGATGGTGCTGGCGAAGGTGAGGATTGCGCTGCAGTGATTGTGATGGTGCGGCTGACTGGAGTCGCTGTTGCATATGTTGCATTACCAGTCTGAGAGGCGGTGACCACGCAAGTTCCTTGGACTACCAAACCTAAAGTGCTGGCTCCGCTCAACGTACAACTACCTACTGCCGTGTAAGAAACTGCTAGTCCTGATGAAGCAGTTGCGGCGAGATTAACAGTAGTTCCGGCTGCTTGGCTAGTTACAGTTGTGAATGTAATTGTTTGAGCGGTTTGCTTAATATCAAAAGTTTTGGAGAGCGAACCAGCTGCATAAGTTCCATCAGAGGATGCAGAAACATTTGCCGACAAGGTACAAGTACCGGGGCTTACGCCAGTGATCACACCACCAGAAATCGTGCATGCGCCCGCTGGGTTTCCTCGGACGGTAAGTGTGACGGTGTCACCCGATGGTGCTGTGGCGCTGACCGAGGTAGTGCCATTGAGATCGAGTGCAGGAATTGTGGATGGCGTGATCACCGGAGTGTTGGAGCGCTGGGAAGATGCCGCAGCAATTGTCACGACGTCAGAGGCAGGTGATTCCACACTCGAACCAGCGCCATTGGTAGCCAATACTTTTACGGTATAGCTTCCCACCGCGACTGAAGTGAATTTGGTCGATGTCGTACTTGGAGTGGTGTGGCTAACCAACGTATTACTCGAGTTATATAAATTCACGGTATATCCCGTAATTGCTGAACCATTGTCGGCGGGAGCGGTCCACGAAACATTGATCGTGGTCGCAGTATTGGCATCTACGCTCGCGCTTGGTTTCGTGGGCACAGCTGGCGCTTTTGGCACCGTTGCGTCAGCAAAAGTCGATGATGCCGACTTTCCATTTCCATTATTTGCGACAATCAAAAAGGAGTATGTGACTCCCGCTGCTAAACCAGAAACGGTTGTCTGCAACAAGTTATTTACAGTTACATCGGCTAACGCCTTCTTAGCGTCAGAGATCGTGTAACTAGTTACTGGCGAGCCGCCTGTATTTGTAGGCGCTGTCCAGCTTAGCGTCACAGAACCCACGGAGACTGTTGGGGTTCCAGTTGTTGGCGCGCTAGGAACTGATTGAGCGACTTGAGAAATTTGATCGCTTGTCGATTTTACGCCTGCAGAATCGGTCGCAGTAACTGTGAATTTATAGAGTGAACCACCTGTTAAGCCACTGAAAGTCGATTGGTAGGTTGAAGTGCCCGAGGCGTAAGCAACAGTTTGGGTCGTGACTGTGTTATTTGGCGAAGTCATTGAGACTTGATAGCCCACTGCGCCAGAAATACTTGGCCAAGTGACCTTAATACTTGCGGAATCTACTGCGGTATTTGGAAGTGATGCCGATGCTGCAGTGGGTGCCGGTGTGGCGATGGCGTGAGCCACGGCAGGCACAAGGCCTGCCATGATCACTGAAACTGCGATGACAAATCCAGTTTGCTTCAATCGCATTATGGAGCCACCGTCAGCTTGATTGCCATACCTTGTCCAACTGGAGTTCCAGCGGCTGCTGAACTCCAGATAGCTAATTGAGTTCCGGTCACTGGATTAAATGGAATCACTTTGATCGTCCAGTTTCTGGAAAGGTCAAGATTCAATCCAAATGTTCCATTTGTATCGGTGGAACTAACGATGGTTGTCGAGGTATCGCTACCAACTTGTGCGGTGACAATTGCACCCTTGACTGGATTGTCATTGGGATCCTTAACGGTGCCATTGACGTTTCCATTGCTGAGCGTGATGGAGAGGTTAGGTGCGCTGAGAGTTCCAGTTGGGCAACCATCAGGCACCTTCGAGACCGTAGGAGACGCGCCAGCACTCGTTTGGAGGATGCACGTAGTTCCCGCACCACTCTTATTAGGTCCTGGGAAGACCGTCAATCGATAGGTGGTGGAGGCTGCGAGATTTACTGCAGCCTGGCCTTGATCATTGAGGCCAAAACCAGTCACCCATGAGATTGGTTGGTGAGTCGTGTTGTTATAAGTCTCCAGCATTGCCCAGCCATAAGTATTGGTATCGATCGTCTGAGTTATTGAGTTGAGCGCTAGTGAGGTGATACGTAGGTTTGGAGTAGCCAACTTAAGAGTTGCCGAGGCAAGATCAGCTGGATCGAAACCATTTCCGTTGTTATCCCAGATCGTGTTTGCGAAAGTTTGGTCCGGAGTATTTGGCACGTCCACTTCGAGGACAACTCTGGTTACAGTCGTTGTATCGACCAGGAAGGAAACGTTTCCAGAAGAATCCGTGCCGCCATTACCGATCCATTGACGATTATGATTGCTATCCAATGAGTAGAGCGTTGCCCAATAGTTTGTACCAAGCGCACCACCTGATGGATCCAGGATCGTCGCATGAACGTTTGGTCCCTTCATTGTGAAGGTGGCGCTGTAGTCATTGAAGTTAGCCGACATGCTCACTTGTGGAAGAGACTGACAGGCCGTTCCACTTTGACCGGATTGGCACTGGGTACGAACTACTGAACTTGTTCCGTATGGCGGATCAATCCAGAGCGTCATAATCTGATTTGGTGAACTGCTAGTGAGGTAGTTCGAAGCAGCAAGGATTGCATTCTTATCGATGAAGAGGGATGCGACACCGCTGGCATCAGCCTGTGCGTTTGTGCACCAAGATGCAATACATACGCCAACATTCGCATATGGAAGCGCATCTCCCTGTGGGGTATGTACCGTGATGTGGAAGTTCGGCGGACGAAGCGCAAGAATTACAGTCTTATCGTTTTGAACGCAGCCGCCAGCATTGGTTGTTACCGCGCCGCCAGCAATAGTGACGTAGCAATAATCTGAAGGTGCCTGCCCACTCGCTTGACTGGTTGGATTTGCCTGCAAACGATATTGCCCGTTATCGAGTGCCAATCCAAATTGGCCGTTCTGTCGAACGCCATAACCATTCATCCATTGGCTGGTCAGTACGTTATATGGCTGAACCCAAGCAAATGGTTCATTCGCGCCAGCATCGTCCTTGACCACGCCCGATACTGAAGGCAGCGCAAGTGAGAAGTAAGTAACGTTCACTCCATTGTAAGGCTCGGTTGTTGGAGCCGAATGGGTTGCATCGTCTTTAAGAGTGATTGAGTTATCTGAAGCTACATCCAGTGAGTATGTCTTTCTCGCTGACAACGAACCAGATTGACCGGAGGGATTAACTCCGATGACGTAATGCTCTACTCCAGATGCCGGAGCGGGAGCATTGAGGGAGAAGTAACCGTCTTGATTGGTTCCAGAGCCACCCATCCATTGATTCTTGCTCGAATCAAAGATATCTACCCATGTATATGGGGCGATTGAATTAGTCGATGGATCGTGAACAATTCCAGCAACGTTCGGTAGCGGCAACGTTGCGTTAAGGGTAATTGTCTTTGGTGACCCAGTTGCGTTGGCATTGACATAGGAATCCGTAAAGACCCTACGTGTGCCGGTGTACTTAGCAGCTACCGCAGGGTTGCTGTTGACATCAACCTGGACATTTATTCCCTTGGTGAGATCGGAAACATTGAGGTGTGCATTTCCATTTTGATCTGTTGTTGCAGCTCCAAGCCAGCCCACATTGTCGCGGTCGATATTGACCCAGACGTTTTGGGCGGCGGCGCCGGATGCATCAATTACATGCACCGTGACGTTGGCAATCGGAAGATTGAGAACAATGTTGCTTCCACCCGAACCAAGTTGTGCATTAAGTCCAGTCTGGGTTAGAAGTAGCGAACCAAACTGAGGTGAAACATTTTCATTGGCTCGAAGCGATGCGGTTGCATCGAAGCTAAATGCTCCATCTGGACCAGCAAAGGCCCAGCGACCTTGATTGTCGGTCTGCTGGCAGGAGTTATAGAAACTTTCACCTGACTGGTAATTCAAACAGACCGTACCGTAAGCGATCGCGGTAGAACTATCTGGACTCTTGAGAACACCACTCCACTTTGGATTCTTGAGGTGAATATCTACTGGCGTAGAAATTCCGGTGGCAGTGCCAGAGTTATCTACAGTGAAGCTAGATGACTTGGCGGAATCCGCAACTGTGGCGTCGCCACCTGGAGCTCGCGCATATACCTTGTATGTACCAGCAGGCAGCGCCATCGACCAGTTTCCGTTGCTATCGGTGCCAGTGCTGTATTGCCACAATTCATTTCCAGTTGCTTGGTCAACTGGAACAACTTGTGCATTCCACACCGGAGTTGTATCTGACGGTGCATAAACGTGACCTGATAGCGTTGCAGTACCTAATGGCAGTGTAAAGACACCATTGGTTGCCGTCAGACCCGCGATCGCAACATCAAAAACACCGTTGTTATTGGTTACTGTTGCAACGTATTGCTTCTGAGCTTTGCCCGCTGCTACGTCTGCAGCATTTGGATGAACGGTCAACTGATATGTACCGGCAGTTGTGAGGTTGGTTGCACCAGAACCCGATTGATCGATCCAAATATTGTCGACCCAGCGATTATTGGACTGGATGTCAATATTGATGTTTTGATCTGGCGTTGTTGCTCCCGCTACTTGTACCTGCAAGTTTGGCGCAGGCAACTTAATAGCTGGGAAGTTTTGCTTGAAGGAACTTGCACCGTCAGCGGTAATAGTGAACTGATCGGAGAATGTTGTACTGACGTCATTTCGGCCGCTTGGCTGAATGCGAAGTCGATAGGTGCCGGGATCCTTGAGGAATATTCCAAAGTAGCCATCTTGATCGACTTGGCTATTGAGGTTCATCCAGTTCCAGTTCACGCCATTTTGGAGTTGTTGGACTCCGACGTTGACCCAGACTCCATTGCTTGAGCCCACGCTCGCACCAGTTGCATCAACGATATGACCGGTGATGTTGGCGGAAGCTGGTTGGACAGTAAATACACCGGAGGTATCTGCCACTACGGGTGTTGTGCCGTCAAGCAGAGTCACGGTGCTTCCAGAGACGGTAGCCGTATACATATATGGCGCTAGGCCTGGTATCGACTGTGAACCATTAGGTGGATAAACGGTGACTTGATAGGTGCCATCTTCTAGAGTGATGGAAGTCAAACCAGGGGTCGATGGATTGAGGTTCGCATTTCCTGCCCATTGTGTGTTGTATTGATTAATCACTTTTTGGAATTGAAGATTTCCAAAGGGCAGTAGTGAGTTGTCGAGCGGATTTCTCACTTTGAATTTTAGATTTGGCGTGTTCAAGCTGACGTTAAGGTTGGTTGCAGAGCCGCCACCCGAGACAGTTACTGATTTGTCAGAGTTAACCGTGAATTGTGGGCTATATGCCGATGCATACTGAGGCAAACCTTGGGGTTCATAAATCAGTCGATAGGTACCAGGAGTAGTTACATTCATTGAATAAGTGCCTTGGGCCCAAGTGCCTTGGCCCACATAATTCCAGTTATTGCCGTTGTAGGTCTGGAGATTGACCGATACGCCAATTCCATTTCCATATGTGATAGCTCCGCCACCAGGAGCTGTGATGGATCCAGAAATATTTGGAACTGAGACCGGAAGCAAAAATACGCCGTTGCCATCAGCTGTAATCGAACTATTGGTGATGCTTACCGTTCCATTTGAAACCGTAAATGTGTAGTCCGCTTCTGCAAATTGTGGATGGTTATTATCGGGGTGCACGCGGACAATCCAATTTCCATTGGCCAATGAAGCAGCACCTGTTCCCGCTGGGCCCACTCCAGTGCCGTTACAATTTCCGATTCGGCCATTGCCAAGGTCGGTGCAGTAATCAAAATATCCTTGAACCGGGCTCGTGTTGTCTGTTGGAGAAACAATCTTTAGATGGAAGTTCGCGGTTGAGAAAGTAAGCGAATAAATTCCATCTCCATCTGGCGTCACATTTGGCGAGATCGAGCTGATATGACCCCCGCTGACAACGACCGTGTAGTCCTTCTCAGCAAATTGTGGGTAGTTATCAGCATGTGTTCGAACGGTCCAAGTTCCATCGGGGATGTGCATTGATGCGTAACTATTGTTACCGCCCAGATATCCGCCTGTGCAATTTCCCCCACCTTGTGAAGGGCAAGCATCTACATAGATATTGGAGAGGGGGGATTGATTTAGAGGCGAAAGGACTCGATACTTGAAATTCGCAGTACCAAGTGCCAGGTTAAAGGAGGATCCTGATGCTGGCGAGATTGTGTTGCCTGATAGATCTTTCACGACGGCTACGCCGCCCGTTACGATCACATCGAATCTAGTTTGGGCAAACTCTGGATAGTTATCGTTACCTAAGAAAAATAGATACTCACCGTTATCGAGTGCAAATGAGGCAGAGCCTGTCTGCGCCCAATCATTATAAAATGGTTGGCTTCCTTGTTGTTGGTTGGTGTAATCAAAAATTTGAATTGGAACGCCGTTAGATAGCGCAGAGCCATCGGCAGGGCTGATCGCATGAATAGTCAAATTGGGAAGTGCTGCAGCAAATACTAATTTACCATTGAGGACGGGGACACTCGGCGACTGCAAAGTTGCTGGGTAACCGACTTTGGCTGAGTAAGACGTGCCACCTCCAGAAATGGTCAGTGAATACAACTTCATTGCATATGGGGTGCTACCTGGGTGAACTCGTAATTTGTAGTCACCATCAGGAAGGCCAAGCCCTCCCTTCGCGCCGCCCGCAACATTTGTGCAATTGTCATTGCCATCAATCGTCACACAAGCTTCAAGCCACGCGCCGACGCGAGTAAGTGTGGTTGACGAGTCCGTTGGTGAGACGACTGCAAAGTTAAAGGCGCGATGATTGAATGAAAGCTGCCAAATGCCGCCGGTATTGGTTGCTGTCACGCCTCGTACATTTTTGAAAGTGAGTGTTCGAGATGGACAACCAGAGGCGATCATGTTGTAATTTGTAAAATCGCTATCTAAACTTGCTGGATCGAAAGCGGGTGCGCCAAACTGGATCGACCAATTTCCATCGTTAGTGTCGCAATTGAGGGAAGGGTCTAGGTATAGACCGAAACTACCTGTACGCAAGGTGTTCGGAGCGCTCCACATTTGTTGTGAGGAATCATTAGGGTAGGAGAGCCAAGTGTGAACCGGAGCTGGATCACCATTTGATTGCTTTAAATTTACTCTCAGGGTCGCAGCATGAAGCTGTATATTCACAACGGTCGTAGATTCCAATGAGAAATTACCCATGTCATGCGAAGCAAAGCCGAAGGCATCCGTGGCATCTGACTCGGCAGGTTCTACATAAAGTTCGGCTTGTCCCGAAGAAGCGGGGAGACTGGTCACAACTACTTGACCTTGCGAGTCGGTAGTTTGTGGATCAGTCCAATGCCAACCGATCGGGCTATTGTCTGGGTAACCCACTGCAACAAGTGCACCCGCGAGCGCAGCACCGCTCGAGTTCTTGACGTTAATCGTCTTAGTCACCGTCGCATCGGCATGCGCGCTCTCCACCACCGCCGGCATTCCAATAAATAAACTGAGGAGCAGGGCGGTAATTGCTGTTGTTGCTGAGCGAGTCAGTGACTTCATGGTGAATCTCCTGTGAGGCTTTTGTGACGTATGCCACCTAGGGCATATTCTGCGCTGAGCCGAAAGGAAATTGAAGAGGCGGAGAGTAATTAATAGGTAAATTTTTCGTTATCTGGCCACACAAACAGCCTTCGAATCTATTTTCACGCTCAACGCATAAATATGCAATAGGCCTAGCGAGGGCTCGTAAAAGCCAACCCAACTGCCAAGAGCAAGATGCCGCCGGCCGAAATTGCGGTCAAAGATCGTCTAACGGCGGGGCGGGCCAAGAAGACGGAGGCCTTATCGACTGCGCTAATAAGAAATGAATACCAGGACATCGAGACGGTGGATTGCACGCAGGCCAAAAGAAAGATGCCCCACCCCAGCGAGAAGTGCGTAGGCACAAATTGCGGAATGAATGCGACGGCAAAGACTGCAGCTTTCACATTAGCAAGGTTGGTGAAGAGGCCCAGTCGATATGCGGGAGCGAATTTGGTTTTGGCACCGCTCGTGAAATCGAACTTTCCGAATTCTTGTCGCAACTGCCAGAGCGTTTGCAGTGCTAAGCCCACAAGGAAAATCACGCCGGCATATTTCAAAACCGAGAAAGCAAAATGAGACTTAGCAAAAATTGCTGAGAGACCAACACTGGAGAGAGCGCCCCAAATGAGCAGCCCAGTTGAGTTACCCATTACGGAATAGAACGCTGCACGCTTTCCGCCGATGAGTGATTGGCGCAAGACCATTGCCACTCCTTGGCCGGGCACAACTGCGAGCAAAAGCGCTGTTAGTGCAAAAGCAGGAATGACTTTGAGAAGCTCGATCACTTACTTAGTGACTTTCCGTCGCCAAGCTGAATATTGCGTTGCGAGTGGATCGTTGATGGTCTGATATTTACGACCAGTTGCGCGACAGATGAGCAAATCTGCGAAATCAGGATTGCGCGCAAGGACTGGGCCATGCATGTAGGTACCAAAAATGTTTCCTGACATTGCGCCGTCGTATTTGCCATCGCCATTGCCGTGTCCGACGGTGACTTTGCCAAAGGGGACGACGTCGTTGCCGAGAATGGTTTTGCCGGCATGGTTTTCAAAGCCAGTAAGTTCTAAATCGAGAACAGATGCGCGCACCTTTACATCGCCCACAAAACGTTCTTTGCCAGGAACAGATTTGATATCGAGAAGGCCCAAGCCCTCAATCTCTTTTCCGCCAGCATAAAAACTATTGCCGATAATTTGGAAGCCGGCGCAGATTGCAAGAAGTACCGCGCCATTCTCGATTAATTCTGGCAACATGCCATCGCGCTGCAAGGCTTGAAGACTAAGTACTTGCGCAGCATCTTCAGCGCCACCGAGTAAATAGATATTTCCATTGGTGGGCAGCGGCTCACGATAGGAGACATCGATGATCTCGCTCTTTACGCCATGGAATTTTGATCGGAAAGCTAACACATCGGCATTGCCGCGATCGCCATATGTGCCGAGCAATTCATTGTGAATGCGGACGATTCTCATGGTTGTCATTTGTTCACCAACCCAAAGAAAGCGGTATAGGCAGCTAAGACAGAGACGTGTGATCCTTGTGGGAATTCCTTGATGGCCTTGTCAAAGTTATCGGCGATTGTGGACTCGATGCCTTCAACATGGAGGCGGTAAGCCATATCCAGTGCGCGCTCTCCAGTGACGACAACTTTCTTGCCTTTGAGTCCCGCAAAGGAAACATCCCAGAGCCACGATGTGTCGATACCATCTACTTGGCGGGCGTTGAGAACGAGAATGACGTCATTGCCCTTAACGCTGTGAAGCGCCTCGGTCCAGGAAGCGGGATTTTTAGTGAG
>CAIUHB010000250.1 GCA_903898855.1 uncultured Actinomycetes bacterium
GTGCGTTGCTTGGAATTGACGAGGTCTACGCGATCGGTGGCGCGCAAGCGATTGACATGTTCGCATATGGCGTCGATGGAGTTTGCGAGCGAGTAGATATGGTGACCGGTCCTGGAAATATTTATGTCGCTGCCGCAAAGCGCGCACTTCGTGGTTTGATTGGAATTGACTCCGAGGCCGGCCCAACCGAGGTAGCAGTACTGGCAGATAAGAGCGCGATCGCCAGCGAGGTGGCAGCCGATCTTATTAGCCAAGCAGAACACGACGTTATTGCCGCCGCCATTTTGGTTACTACCTCGATCGAACTTGGCGAGCAAGTACAACTCGAATTAGAACGTCGCGTCAGCCTTACTAAACATCAGGAGCGCATTCGAGAAGCACTCACTGGAATTCAATCAGCACTGGTCTTAGTCGATGACGAAAGTCAGGGAATTGATGTAGTGAACGCATATGCTGCCGAGCACCTAGAACTACTTACTGCAGATCCAGTTGCAACATCGCAGGGGATTAGAAATGCTGGCGCCGTCTTTTTAGGAAGATTCTCACCAGTCTCCTTGGGAGATTATGCGGCGGGTTCAAACCACGTGCTTCCCACAGGTGGATGCGCTTGCCACTCCAGTGGATTATCTGTTCAGAGCTTTCTCAAAGGCGTCAGCTTTATTCATTACAACGAATCAGCCTTTGCTGAAATTGCCGATAGGGTAATCGTGCTTGCAAACTCAGAGGATTTGCCGGCTCACGGTGAAGCTATTGCCGCCCGCCGAGAAGGTAAAGCATGAGTTGGCCAGCTTGGCTTCCACTTAAATCCACTCTGGCTGACCTCACTCCCTATGGCGCTCCGCAGATTGATGATGTGGTAGCTCTTAATACAAATGAGAATCCATTTGAGCTCTCCCAGGAGCTAACCAATCAGATGTTGCGTGCGTTAGAACCAGTCATTCGCTCACTCAATCGCTATCCGGACCGCGACGCCGTAGAACTTCGCACCGAGCTAGCAAAGTACATTTCACAATCAACTGGCGCGAAGGTGGCAGTTGAAAATATCTGGGCAGCTAATGGCTCCAATGAAATTCTTCAAACCCTCATGCTCGCCTTAGGTTCACGCGCTGCGATCGGTTTTCTTCCATCGTATTCAGTACACCCACTTATTGCACGCGCCACCGGAGTTACCTGGATATCCGGGAGTCGTAACTCTGATTTCACGCTCAACGTTGATGGTGCAATTTCAGAAATTGAGCAGGCAAATCCATCCTTGATATTTATCACCACCCCAAACAATCCAACCGGAAATTCAATTCCCATCTCAGATATCGAGCGATTGGCCAAGGTAGCGGCCGCGGTAGGAGCTCTTCTGATTGTCGATGAGGCATATGCAGAATTTTCAGATGAAAAATCGGCAGTCACACTTGTCAGTAAATATGCTCACGTAGTTGTTGTTCGGACCATGAGCAAGGCCTTCGCCTTCGCTGGCGCCCGAGTTGGCTACCTAGTTGGAGATAGCAAAACGGTTGAGGCTATGTTTATTACTCGATTGCCGTATCACTTAAGCGCCCAAACTCAAGCACTCGCCATGGTAGCGCTGGCTCACTCCGCGGAACTGTTAGCTGAAGTTGAGTTGCTGAAATCTGAGCGAAATCGAATGGCAGCCTCGATGACTGAACATGGATTAAGCGTTGTTCCAAGCGCAGCTAACTTTCTTATGTTCTCCGGATTTTCAGGCAGTGCCTCGCAACTCTGGCAGAAACTGCTTGATCAGGGAATTTTGATTCGAGATGTTGGTATTGAGGGCTTTCTACGCGTATCGATTGGCACTCCAGTCGAGAATAATCGCTTCCTCGAAGCTCTCTTCGCGATAAAATAGCGCCTTGCCCGAACCGCAAACTAGAACAAATATTTACTAGGGGAGTCGAAATATGAGAAGCGCACATATTGATCGAAAGACCAAAGAGTCTCATGTTCAAATCGATCTCCACCTCGATGGAACTGGAAACGTAACAGTAGATACCGGCGTACCATTTTTTGATCACATGCTCTCGCAATTGGGAAAGCACTCGGGATTTGATTTAACTGTTAAAACTACGGGCGATGTGGATGTTGACTCACACCACACTGTTGAAGATACTTCACTGGCATTTGGCGAAGCCCTGCGAACCGCACTAGGTGATAAAGCCGGAATCCGCCGATTTGGTGATGCCATGGTTCCACTCGATGAAGTGTTGGTGCAGGCCGCAGTCGATCTCTCCGGCCGCCCATATCTCGTTCACCGGCAACCAGAGATTGTGGAGTTAATTGGAACTTTCGATACCACTCTCGGTCGTCACATCTGGGAGTCGATTGTGGCTGAGGCTCGAATCGCGTTACATATCCGCGTTCTAGAAGGTCGCAACGCCCACCATGTTTTTGAAGCCCAATTTAAAGCGGTAGCTCGCGCACTTCGCGACGCCGTTGCTATCGATGGTCGTACAAGTGGAATTCCCTCCACTAAAGGCGTTCTTTGATAGCGATTCTTGATTACGGCTCTGGCAATCTACATTCCGCCCTTCGTGCATTTGCACAAGTTCATGAAGAAGTTGTTGTTACATCCGATCCCACGGTATGCCGCTCAGCTGATGGTTTAGTAGTTCCAGGAGTTGGCGCTTATGCCGCTTGCATGCAACAACTCACCGACGCTGGTGCCGATCTGATAATTAAAGAACGCGTCGCTGCCCGCAAACCGATCTTTGGTATCTGTGTTGGCATGCAGATTCTCTTTGAACAAGGCCAAGAGAAAGCTCTTACGCAAGGGTTGGGTATCTTGCCTGGCACTATTACAAAACTCGAGTCGCCGATACTTCCACATATGGGATGGAATACCGTGAGAAGTGGTGAAGGTTCGGCTCTCTTCCAGGGTATTGAAAACGAGTATTTCTATTTTGTTCATTCGTACGGAGCTCAATTAGATATTGACGGCGCTATAAATTCCATCTGTGAATACGGTGGCGGATTCCTGGCTGCAGTTGAACAAGGTCCGGTTGTAGCTACTCAATTTCATCCAGAGAAGAGCGGTGCGGCTGGTGCCACGCTAATACGCAATTGGGTTGAAAGCTGGGTGGCGGCATGAGTAAGGAACTCCAGCTTCTACCTGCAATCGATGTAAAAGATGGCAAAGCGGTACGCCTCTTTCAAGGCGAACTAGATCAAGAGACTGCTTATGGCAAACCAGTTGAGGTGGCTCGCGATTTCCAAAGTGCTGGCGCAGAGTGGATTCATTTAGTCGACTTAGATGCAGCTTTTGGACGGGGAAGCAACCACGAACTCGTCGCTGAAATAGTAGGAGAACTGGATATTCAAGTGGAGATCTCAGGTGGAATCCGAGACGATCAATCGCTAGCTCGAGCCTTAGCTACGGGATGTGCCCGGGTAAATATTGGAACTGCAGCGCTGGAAAATCCCGAATGGACTTCGCGCATCATTGCTGAACATGGCGCCAAAATTGCAGTTGGACTGGATGTTCGTGGACATACTTTGGCTTCGCGTGGCTGGACGCAAGAAGCGGGAAATCTATTTGAGGTACTCGAACGATTAAATCGCGATGGTTGCCAACGTTATATCGTTACCGATGTTGCCAAAGACGGAACTCTCACTGGCCCTAATCTCGAGTTATTAGCAGAGGTATGTGCTGCCACAACAAGCCCTGTAGTGGCTAGTGGGGGAATTTCCACGCTCGATGATTTGCGCGCGCTTCGGACGATGACAGATATTGGAATTGAAGGCGCGATTGCTGGCAAATCAATTTACTCGGGAGCATTTACTATTCCGCAGGCACTTGAGGTTTGTCGCTCATGACTTTGGCTAAGCGCGTGATTCCATGTCTCGATGTTGCAGGCGGACGAGTTGTCAAAGGTGTTAACTTCCAAGATTTGAAGGATGCCGGAAATCCAGTAGAGCTTGCCGCCAAGTATTACCGCGATGGCGCTGATGAGTTAACTTTCTTGGACATTTCAGCAAGCGTGGAAGAGCGAAACACAACGCTGGATATTGTTCGACAAACCGCAGAACAAGTCTTTATTCCCTTAACCGTTGGTGGCGGTATTCGTACCAGCGAAGATGTAAACACGCTCTTGCGTGCTGGCGCGGATAAAGTCTCTATTAATACTGCTGCAATATTGCGACCGGAGTTAATCAATGAAATTTCAGATCGCTTTGGGGATCAGGTTCTAGTGCTCTCAGTAGATGCTAGGCGGGCCGGGACAAAATCGGGCTATGAGGTCACGACTCATGGCGGGCGAACTGGAACTGGTATCGATGCTCTGGATTGGGTTGAAGGCGCAGTTGCCAGGGGAGTGGGTGAGATTCTGCTTAACTCCATGGATGCCGATGGAACGCAAGCTGGATATGACCTGCCAATGATTGAAGATGTACGAGCAATCTGCAGTGTGCCGATAATTGCAAGTGGTGGCGCAGGTTCGCTGAAGGATTTCGCGCCGGCTTTGGAAGCAGGAGCTGATGCACTCTTGGCAGCAAGTGTCTTTCACTTTGGGAGCATGACAATTAATCAGGTAAAACTGGAGTTGGCGAGCTCTGGATACAACGTCCGCAGATAATATTCGGAGATGAGCGAATCCATTCCAGCCGCAATCCTTGAGCAATTTGCCACAGGTACTTTGGTTGCAGCCATAGCGCAAGATGCAGATTCGTTGGAAGTTTTGATGCTCGCCTGGATGAATCGAGAGGCGCTAGAAAAAACCATCTCCACTAAACGGGGAACGTATTGGAGTCGCAGCCGCAACTCGCTCTGGGTTAAGGGCGAGAGTTCTGGAAGTGCGCAACATGTGCAATCCATCTCCTATGACTGCGATGGCGATGCCATCTTGCTCAAGGTTCATCAAGAGGGTGCCGCCTGTCACACAGGTGAGCGCAGCTGCTTCTATCGCGAGATTCCAGATTAATGAAAATCTATGTTGAGTTAATTTTTCTTGCCCTAATTTTCATTGCTGCGATTCTGTATAGCGTGCGAATACTTCGCAAGAGTCAGAGCGGCAAGTACCAACGTAAATCCGCGCCAGCTCCGCGGGCAGCTTCCAACCCATGGAATTCACTTTCGTCGGGCGAGGATCCAACCCTTTAGTTGAGAAATTTCGAGAGCGCTGGACTACTATCGACCATATGAAAATCTCGCTCAAAGTGAAGTCGTGGCTAACCTTGCTAACACGAGTTCTCTTAGGCGGAGTTCTTATTCTTGCGGGAGTACTAAAGGCGAAGGCTCCATATGAAGCCGCAGCTGCGGTGCGCGCTTATCAAGTACTTCCTAATTCCTTAGCCTCATTACTTGGCCACACTCTTCCCTGGTTGGAGATCGGCGCCGGACTACTTTTGGTTCTTGGTGTCGCGGTGAAGAAGAGCGCCTGGTTTGGTGGAGCGCTAATGGTGCTCTTTATCGTGGCTATCTCTCAAGCCTGGGCCCGTGGCCTCTCCATTGATTGTGGTTGCTTTGGAAATGGTGGAGCAGTTGCTCCTGGCCATACCAAGTACCTACAAGAGATCCTTCGAGATATTGGACTCACGCTCTGCGCAATCTACTTAATCAAATTCCCGCACGGTAAACTTGGACTAGATAAAGAACCACAACGAGATCTCACAACGAGCAATTGACCAGAAAGCAAGGAGCATGAGCGTGGCAGATAAAAAAGGTAAAGATGGCGGCTTGCGCGGTCTAGTAATTGGAATGGTTGTTTTTGTTGTTGCCATCGGCGGTATTTTTACGGTGGTCTCAAATAAGAGTAATGATCACGCTGCCACACCTAGCTCAGTAGTTAAGGCAAACGGCTACGGAATCGCCTTCAACGATTCTGGTAAGCCACAAGTTGATATTTGGGAAGATTTCCAATGTCCTATCTGCCAACACTTTGAATCCATTAACCACTCATATATAGAATCTTTAGCGCGCGGCAATAAGGTGAAGGTTGTTTTTCACCCGCTCTCATTTATTGGCGCTGAATCAATCTTGGCGGCAAATGCAGCGGCCTGCGCAGCTGA
>CAIUHB010000251.1 GCA_903898855.1 uncultured Actinomycetes bacterium
ATCTTCTGCGAAAATACAAAGTAGCCAACTAGCGCTGCAACTAGCGGGTTAACAAATCCAAAAGAGGTAAGCACCATTCCGCTAACGCGACTTGAAATTCCTAGGTACATCAAATGCTGAGTAGCGAAGGCGAAAGTTAAGAAGATAACTCCCCCGATAAAAACCTCGTGAAGATGCAACGCAGGGGAATGAAGAATCGGCCTGGCGGCAAGGCTTCCCATGGCACCGATAAAAGTTTGCATAAAGGTTGCTAAGAGCAGCGGATAACCAGGGTTAAAGCTGACCCAGACTTCGGTGGCGGCAAACCAAGAAAGCGTAGAGAGCAGCGCGCCAATGATTCCGGGAGTTGTGATGGTTCCTGATGGATGGCCAATCAAGAATGCAACCGCAACCGTGGCGATAACAACGCCCGCCAGGGCCATGCGATGAGTTCGGCGGCCGACCAAGATGCCATAGACAGTGGCAATAGCGGGAAGTGATCCAAAGAGAAGTGCGGTGATTGCACCTGGAATCTTTACCGATGCCCAAGCTAGAGTGCCGGCGCAACCTGGATTAAAGAGGAGCGATGCGGCGACAAGTGGCACCAACCGCTTATTCCAGCGAATTTCGCGCAAGGTACGTGGTTGGAACATTAAAACAAGTAGACCAAGAATGCAGGCGCTGCCAAATGATCGATAGAAGACGAGATTAAGCGGGGCAACAACCTTAGTTACATCACTCATCACTGGGTAGATCGCGCCGCCCAGCGTCCACATTCCAAAGACGCCAATCCAGGTAAGTATGGATTCGCGCTTAGTCATAGAAAGAGATTAACGTCTATTACTTGGCATAACGAAGAGGCGTATTGGTGTCATCTTCGTAGAGCTTTGCTGGAATGCATTCGCCCGCCTTATCACCATAACGAGCACGTGCACGGCGGTAGAGCTGCTCCACTGCGCTGCCCACTTCAAGTGGAACACCAACAGAGCGAGCAAGGTCATTGGCAAGACGTAGATCCTTACAGGCAAGAGCCACGGCAAAGCCTTCGTCATAGTCGCCATCGCGAAGTAAAGGAATGATGTCGCGTTCCATGATCGTGGAGTTAGCCGGTGAACCAACTAGCGCCAAGCGAAGTGTCTCGAGATCGACGCCGGCCTTAACGCCGAGCATAAGTGCTTCGACCGATGCCATGTAATAGTCGAACCAGAGCATGTTAAGAACGAGCTTTACTGCATAACCAGTTCCTTGCACTCCGCAATGGAAGAACTTTGCTGGGTCGCCCATGATGTCAAAGAGTGGCTTTGCCTCTGCAATCTCTGCCGCAGTCGCACCGCAGAAGATCGACATGGTGCCCTTATCTGCGCCAACTGACATACCCGCTACGGGTGCATCAATTACGCGAACGCTCTTGTCGAGGTGCTTGGAGACTAGCTGCGCTGTCTCTGGAACAGAGGTCGACATATCAATCCACATTGAACCTGGCTTCATCGCTGCGGCAACGCCGCCTGAAACCATGCAACCTTCGATAGCTTGTGGGGTAGGAAGCATTGTGATGAGAACATCAGCGCCGGCAACGCACTCCAAGGCACTAGCTGCACCCTTAGCTCCAGCTTCCATTGGCTTCTTCATGGATTCGGTATTGAGGTCAAAGACGGTGATATCAATTCCGGCAGCCGAAAGGTTGCGAGACATACTTCCGCCCATGCTTCCTGTACCAATAAATGCAACCTTCACGTTCGCTCCTTTAGTTAAGTGTTAGTAAATGTAAATTGATTTGTTAATTCGGTTATTTAGTTGGGAAATTTTCTAGCTAGATAATTACATATTTAACTAACTAGTTAACTAGTTAACTAGTTAGTTAAATAGTTAGTTAACTAGTTGAGATCGACCCAAGTGGTCTTAAGGGCGCTGTAGTTATCAAGGGCATGAAGTGACTTATCGCGACCAGAACCTGATTGCTTAAATCCACCAAATGGCGTGATGACATCAGACATATCAAAGGTGTTAATCCAGACTGTTCCAGCGCGAAGGTTGCGGGCAAACTTATGTGCGCGAGCGATATTGCCGCTCCACACGGATGCAGCCAAACCGAACTCAGTTCCGTTGGCCATCTCAAGTGCTTCGCTCTCACTCTTTGCTTCAAGTGCGACTAGGACTGGTCCAAAGATCTCTTCTTGCGAGAGTCGGGAATTATGCTTAACTCCATCAATCAAAGTTGGAGTGATGAGGCAATCATCGCCTTCAGGAGCCAAGCCACCGAAAGCAAAAGATTCACCTTCATTGCCAACCAACTTGAGGTAGGCGTTGACGCGATCTTTTTGTAGTTTGGAGACAATAGGACCCATCTGAGTAGACGGGTCTAGCGGATCTCCCACTTTAAAGCTCTTAATGAATTCACCAATACGAGCAAATAGCTCCTGCTTTACGCCGCCTTGAACGATTAGGCGACTGCCAGCATTACATGTCTGTCCGGCGTTGTAGTAAATACCCCACGCAATAGCGGAGGCGCAAGCATCGAGATCTGCGACATCATCGAGCACAACTTGTGGGCTCTTGCCACCGAGTTCTAGTTGAACGCTCTTCATATTTGATTCCGCTGCATACTGCAGCATCTTGCGACCAGTAGCGCCAGAACCAGTAAAGGCGAGCTTTGATACATCCATGTGGCGAGCAAGTGCTTGTCCCGCTTCCGCGCCGAGTCCAGTAACAACGTTGAGAACGCCATCTGGAAGTCCGGCCTCAGTTGCGAGGCGTGCAAGCAAGAGAGCTGACATTGAAGAGTTCTCGGCGGGCTTAAGAACAACGCTATTTCCCATTGCCAAAGCTGGTGCGATTTTCCAGGAAGCAATGATCATTGGATAGTTCCAAGGAACTACAGCTCCAACAACTCCCAAAGGTTCGCGGGTAATCATCGCTAGCGCTGTGCGAGGAGCGGGTGCAATTTCATCGTAAATCTTGTCGAGCGCTTCGCCGTACCACTGGATGGTGCGAGCAGCTCCTGGCACATCTACTGCCAAAGTGTCGCCAATTGGCTTTGAGGTATCGAGCGTCTCCAATAGAGCTAGCTCTTCTTTGTGGGCGAGGATTAACTCAGACCACTTCAACATGATCGCCTTTTTATCGCGTGGATTCATCTCGCGCCATACGCCAGAATCAAAGGCGCGCTTGGCAGCTGCTACTGCGCGATTTACATCTTCGGTATCTCCGGCAGCAATTTTGGCATTTACTCGGCCATCGCGAGAAGAGATTGAATCAAAGGTGGCACCGCTGGCAGCATCAACATACTTGCCATCAATAAATAATTGAGAGGCAGGCTTTACTGATTCCGCTTTTTTTAACCATGTTGCAAGATCGCTCACTTAATTAGCCTCCTCAGGCAACTGCAGTTTTAAATACAGATAAATTTGGTTCAATACCCATGCCGTGTGCAGCAGGAACGTGCAACATACCTTGTGCATCCACATCAAGCGGCTGCGCCATTAGGAAATCGCGACGTTCAATTCCCCACGTTGGTGGGTCATATGGGAACTCGATAAATGGTGCGCCGCCCAAGCCAGCAGTGACCTGCAAGTTGGCGAGCAAGCCATATCCATTTGACCATGTATGTGGCGTGAAGATGCGATTCTTTGACTCAGCAAGTGATGCGATGATGCGAGTGCGCTCTAATCCAACTGAGAGAACAACATCTGGTTGGTAGACATCTAGCGCATCGTTATTGATGAGGTTTAACAACTCAGGCAAGGTGCGAACCATCTCGCCACCTGCAATACGAACTCCGCGTCCACGAAGTCGCTTAAGGCCATCGATATCTTCCATAGGAAGTGGCTCTTCTACCCAGAAGACGCCAAATTCCTTGCAAGCATCGATAAATTTCATAACTTCAACCATGTCCATGGAGCGACGGGTATCGCCCGGCATGCGCCATGCTTGATTGAGGTCAACCATGATCTCCAGTGAATTTCCCACTGCCTTGCGAATTGCGGAAAGTGTGCGCAGACCCAAATCTAAATCGGTCTGTGGCACGCGAATCTTCATCGCTTTAAATCCACGATCGCGAATTGCAACTGCAGATTGTGCACGCTCTTCTGCGGTCATCACTGCGCCAGTTGAGGCGTAGGCAGGAATTGCCTTCATCGCACCACCGAATAGCGTGGCAACTGGAGTCTTGAGCGCCTTACCAATTGCATCCCAGATCGCCATCTCTAGCGGCCAGTAACGTCCGGCGTGAAACGAGATGGTCTCTAGCGCGCGTACATGCTCATGAATATTAAAAAGATCCTTGCCGATGAAGTACTTCTCGTAGCCTTCAAAGCCATCCATCATGTCGCCTGAGCCGTATCCAGTTACTCCGCCATCGGTCTCAACGATTGTTAAAGTCGCGTGAAACTCCTTGCGTGGGGTGGGATCCCAGTTTGGGCAGAATGCTGGATCGAGCTTAAGCGTGGTGCGCTCGAAGCGGATCTTCGTAATTTTCATGGGGGCTATTTTCCGATTCTAAAAAATGGGTTCGATACGTTTAGTGAAGCTTCCATAAATTTATCAACTGTTGGAGTTCCATTCTTGCCATTTGTCAGCGCGGTCAACATCGCCTGACGTTGGTTGGCAAAAACTTCCTCTTCATCGTTTGCCGATGGATTAATCCAGAGCGCGGCGATGATGACTAAGTCGTCAGCTTTCTTTGGATCAATAACTCCATTACGTAAGGCATCGCCAACGCCAGCGGCAACGCCAGCTTGGGCAGCGCCCCAGGTAAAGAGTCCATGTTGATCATTGGCAATCTCTGCCTTATTTACAAAAAGTGTGGGTGGATTGCAAGGGACACCGGTCTGCGCAATCACCATAAAGGGAACGTGTCCTGCCCGTGGGGCAGCAAGGGACGAAGCCCAAGCCACCCCAGCAGGACCAGATCGGTCGCCAAGAATTGTGTTGGTGTGGGCAGCATTCGGCCCAGACCCTACGAAACTTTCACCGATCTGGATTGTCATTAGATTAGTCCAACTCCAGCCAACCAGCTCTTTGCAACTGAGTCAGCATCTTCGCCAAGAACGTCAACGCGTGCGTTGAGGTTCTGCATTACAGCGTTGCTGATCTTTGAAGCAAGTGGAGCAAGTGCCTTGATGAGTTGTGGGTACTTCTTAGCAATCGCATCTGTTGTTGTGATTGCTGCGTTGTATGCAGGGAAGTATGACTTGTCTTCTGTTGGAACTGTAAGGCCAAGTGCGCCGATACGTCCGTCAGTAGCAAATACTTCGCCAATTCCGCATTGACCGTTTTGGGTTGCTGCGTAGATAGCACCTGTATCAAGTGTCTTGATTGTGTCTGTTGAAGGAACGTTGTACTTAGCCTTGAAGCCAACGAAACCATCTGGACGTGATGCGAACTCTGACTCAACACACCATGTGCGCTGATCAGCAGGCATCTTTGTGATCAAATCTGAGTAGGTCTTGATGCCGTACTTTGTTGCGTTTGCCTTGGTGATAGCAAATGCGTAGGTATCGTTGAATGAAGTCATTGGCAACCATGTGACCTTGTTTGCCTTATCGCCAGCTACAACCTTTGTGTAAAGAGCATCTGGTGCAAGTGAGACATCGGTCTGCTTCTGGTAGACGAGCCAAGCTGTGCCTGTGTACTCCCAGTAGAGGTTGATATCGCCCTTGATCATTGCAGCACGTGTGGTTGATGAGCCCTTGATGTTGGTCTTATCAGTTACTTTTCCACCGTTAGCAAGGATGAACTGCTTTACGATCTTGCTGAGAACGATTGACTCTGTGAAGTCCTTCGAACCAACGATTACGTTGACACCCTTAAGTGATGTCTTGGTCGCTGCATTTGCCTGTGATGCGGTTGCACCAGTTGTGACAAGAGCAAGACCTACTGCAGCTGCAATTGCAGCTACTTTGATGCGCTTTGCCTGCATTTGTTTCTCCTTATTCATATGAGGGGTATTGCTGGTTGTGCGTATTTACTTTTTTCTGCGTATTGCTTTTCTTGACTTGCTGGAAACCCTAGGTTTTAGATCCCTCGTGGCCGAAGAAATTCTTCTGCCAACCGAGCGAGCCAGTCCATCGTGAATGCGACGATGACTGTCAACATTCCCCCGGTTAGCAAGACAATTTGTCGGTTTAACTTAAGACCCGGAATGATCAACATTCCGAGCCCTCCACCATTAACGAAGACACCAAAGGTGGCAACGCCAACGGTAAGAATCAGTGTGGTGCGGATACCAGCCAAGATGACTGGCACGGCGAGTGGAATTTCGATCTTCCATAGCGCCTGACGTGGAGTCATTCCCATTCCCATGGCGGACTCAACGACAAAGGGGTCAATCTCTTGGAGGCCAACCACGGTGTTGCGCAGAATAGGCAAAATTCCGAAGGCGGCGAAGGTAAAGATGGCAATTGGCTTACCAAAGCCAAAGAGGATGCCCGAGATAATCAGAATTCCAATAGCCGGGAATGCCTGTCCAACGTTGGCAATTAATAGCACGAGCGGTGTGAGGCGCTTTGCCTTTGGACGAGTCAAGAGAATTCCAGCTGGAATAGCAATAGCAATAATGATTGCAGCTGAGGCGAAGGAGAGAATCAAGTGATCCTTGATTGCCTGCGAGATAAATGGCCAGTTAATGGTGACCTTCTCGATTGCATCTAGCTTGTGGTTCTTGATGTAGATAAGCATGAGCGAGAGCACAACCAGAATAAGAACTGGTTGAACAAGTAGGGATCTGTTGCGCTTAAAGATTAAGCGAGCAGATGGTGAGAAGAGTGAACCTCTCGTGACTCCCTTTGTCGATGCGGCCATTTATTAAGCGACCTTCGACCGTGCGTGTGTGATGGCTTCTTGGAGGGAAGCGAATGTGAGGTGACCCTTATCGTCGACATTGACCGCGGTTGCACCGCCAATGAATTTCTCCATCGCTTCGCGAAGTGTGGCGTTAACCGAAAGTGTTGGACCTTCGGCCTTGCCAGGAAGAAGTTCAACTGTTCCGAGTGACACCAGCGCCAACATACGAACGCTTGCTGCTTCACCAACAAAACTCTTCACCTTGTCAGTTGCTGGATTGGAGAGAATCTCTAGTGGGGTGCCGTATTGCTCAACATGTGATTGTTCAGAGAGAACAGCGATGCGATCACCAAGTAGAAGCGCTTCTTCAAAGTCGTGTGTAACAAAGACAACGGTCTTCTTCAATTCACGTTGTAGAGCGCGGAACTCTTTTTGCAGACGAACGCGAGTGATTGGGTCAGTTGCGCCGAATGGTTCATCCATAAGTAGTACGGATGGATCGGCTGCCAATGCGCGTGCAACGCCGACGCGTTGCTGTTGTCCGCCAGAGAGTTGCTTTGGATAACGATCGCGATATTCATTTGGATCCAAGCCGACAAGAGTCAATAGCTCATCTACGCGGGCACGAATCCGAGCCTTATCCCAGCCAAGCAGTTGTGGGACCGTGGCAACGTTTGAACCAATAGTGAGGTGTGGGAAGAGGCCAATTTGCTGAATAACATAGCCAATATTGCGACGTAGTTCGTGCGCAGGAGTGTGGGTTACATCTTTGCCACCGATCAAGATTGCACCTGATGTTGGCTCAATAATTCGGTTAATCATCTTCATGGTGGTGGTCTTACCGCAACCTGAAGGACCAACGAAGACGACGAGCTCGCCTGCTGGGATAACGAGGTTAAATTCCTTAACCGCATCCTTACTTTGATTTGGATATCGCTTAGTTAATTTCTCCAAGCGAATCTCTTGTCCAGGTGTGGATGAATGTGAATTAGCCAATTCGTAGCCCCTTCGGTGTTGTAATTCGCTTAAGTCCAACAAACCCCGCATCAAAGAGCAGAGCAACAACCGTGATACCTAGAGATCCAACAAGTGTTTTATTCATTGAGTTAAATGAACCTAGTTCGGCAAGTCCGCTAAATACATAATCGCCAAGTCCAGGACCGCCGACATATGCAGCAATCGTGGAGAGACCAAAGACCAACATGCAAGAGACGCGAATTCCAACAATGATTACTGGCCAAGCAAGTGGGAATTGAATTTTGCGAAGAACTGTTAAGCGACGCATTCCCATTGCCGCAGCTGATTCCATGATTGCTGGATCAACCGAACGCAAGCCAACAATGGTGTTGCGAACTACTGGCAACTGCCCATAGAGAACAAGTGCGATTGTCGCTGGGAGCCAACCCAAACCAAATGGTCCGATAAAGAAGACCAACATTGCTAGCGAAGGAATTGTGTAAACAACTGACCAGAAGCCGGTTACAGCTTCAACTAAGGTCGCGCGCTTCCAGACCAACATTCCGGTGAGAACTCCGGTAACGGTAACAATCGCCATAACAAGAAGGACGAGTTCGATCTGCGCGATGACCGCGAGCAGAATCTTCTCGTGCTGCAGGTTGATGAACTGCCACAACGTTGGGGGCTTAATGGTTACCACGGGCTTGATTGTTGACCTAGGGAAGTACTTGTTGCAATAGGTGCGACAAGAATTGTACTATTTGCAACAATGGCAAAGTCACCCGCACCGCTGCGAAACTCAGGCCTCGAGCGCGACCTCGAGATCATCGAGGTAATCGCCGCTGCCTCCCCTGTCCCGCTGCGAAATGGCGAGGTGGCAGCCCAGACCGACCGAGATAAGTCCCAAACCTCCCGCGCAATCAATCGCCTCATCGACTCCGGAATGCTCCTTCGTTCTGGCCCAGGAGTAATAGTCGGCCCTCGCCTCTACGCCATTGCGCGCTATACCTTTGAAGCCCAACTCGTCACCATCGCACGCGGTGAGATGCACGGCCTGGTTCATAAGCTCGGTGAAACCGTTCACCTCACAGTCCTGCAAGGTCTCAACGTTGTCACCATTCACTCTGAATCACCGGCGCATGGATTTCGCGCGCTCTCCTGGATGGGTGTAACCGCACCTTCTTATATGACCTCATCTGGGCGAGTACTTCTTAGCGGCCTTGATGATGAACAACTTGCCCGGATCTATCCACTGAAGGAGAAGATTGAGGGAGCTCCCCCGCTCTGTCTTACACAGACTGGCCAAGAGTTGCTCGATGTTATTCAAAAGATCCGAA
>CAIUHB010000252.1 GCA_903898855.1 uncultured Actinomycetes bacterium
CGGTAAATAATTTTTCAACTTTTAAGATTTGTGTAAATAGAGTCAGAACCGTCTATTTTGGAGTTGCATACGCCAAAGCCTTTATTGATGGGAAGTGGCAGTACGCGCGTCATGTTCTCTCTGAAAATATTAATCCGATTTGCTGCGGAACTTAGGATAATCTTTAGAGTATGGCTTCCGACGAACCATCCCTTTCTGCCGAGCAAACGCGCCGGCAGTCCGAAGTTCTTGCTGAATGCGCCAGGCTCATGAGAGATGAGCGGTCGAGATACGAGAATCAGGCCTCGCGATTTCTTGAAGAAGGTCAACTTGCTCTAGAAACTCCTGCTTACAATTTTGTCTTTTACATTGAAGACAACCGATTTTCCTGTAAAGCTTCTTCAAAATCCTCTGGCCAAAAGAGCTTTGTAATTTCTGCACCGATTCCAGAATCATCGAAGGAAAAGGTTGAAGAGTTGATTGAGCTTTTCGCCCAGGCTGAGGCTGGGCTGATCGATTGATGCATTGAATAAACGAATTCTTGGAAAGTGACCAACGGGTTCTAAGCCATTCCTAAGCAAAAAGTGCATCAGCCACCCTAAACTTTCATCATGAGCCAAATCGTTAATCCTGCAAAGTTGCGCCGATACAACCTGATTGCCGGCCTCTTCCATTTTGTACAGATGATCATTGTGCTCGGCCTCGCCAATGATTTCTCACTTCCTATCGTTGCCCGTTACATGGCTGGCCCTCCGGGAAGCACCTTTGCCGAGCCAGTGAAGTTGTTCGATACCCCTGTTGGAATCACGGTTGCCATCTTCTTGGGACTCTCAGCCTTCTTCCACTTCCTTGTGGCATCACCAACTTTCTTCAACCGCTACATCAACGGTTTGAACAGGCAGCGAAACTTCTTCCGCTGGGTTGAGTACTCGATTTCTTCTTCAGTGATGATTGTTCTTATCGCTCAGATCTGCGGCGTGACCGATGTTGTTGCAATCATCTCTATCTTCGGCGTCAATGCCTCGATGATTCTCTTCGGTTGGGTGCAGGAGAAGTATGAGAGCCCAGGAAGCGGCGGCTGGGTGCCATTTATCTTCGGCTGTATTGCAGGCATCGTGCCATGGCTTGGGATCCTCTTCTACGTACTCTCCGTCGGAGGCCCTGGCGATACCAAGGCGCCGGCATTTGTTTACGGCATTGTGATCTCACTCTTCTTACTCTTCAATACCTTTGCAGTCGTGCAGTTCTTGCAGTACAAGAAGGTGGGCAAGTGGGCAGACTACTTGAGAGGCGAGAAGACCTACATCACGCTCTCTTTAGTAGCTAAATCTGCGCTTGCCTGGCAGATCTTCGCCTCAACTCTGGTGAAGTAGTTAATTAACCGATTTCTAAAAAGAGCTGGCTTTTAACCAATTCCCTGCCTGTTTACGGGAGCAAGCAAGTGGCAACCTTTAGGATGACTCATGCCAAAAAACCGCCGTTACTCCTTGATTTTGACACTCACCGTTCTCCTCATCGGAGGAACTATCGGCGCGCAGAGCGCCCATGCGAACGAGACCATCAACGCTGGCGGGGCCGCCCGCTATGTATTTATTTCGCCCAATGGTGCAACAGCCGTCGTGGCAAGCGTTATGAGAGACTCAGTCACGATTATCAACTTAGGGAATCACGACCAAAGAACAATATCTGGGATCAGCTATCCCAATGATGTCGCTTTCTCGGCTGATAGCTCCCTGGCATACATCGTCGAGCCATACTCAGATTTAGTTGAAGTGGTGAATTTAGACGAAGCCGCAGTCATCTACACCTACGAACTACCTATTCCATCCGCAGCTACAAATTTAGCGATGTCACCAGATGGTATTCATCTCTATGTTTCACTCTCTGGTGGCGGATTACTCATGGTCATTAATACAGTCACTCACCACGTTGACGGAACGTACAGCGTAAGCAGTCATCCAAGACAGATTCGATTTGATTCAAGTGGTGCTTTTGCTTACATCGCGGATATGGATGATGGAAAAATTGTTAAATGGAATACCAGCACGCATGAAGTTGTAGCCGTTATTTCTTCAATTTATCCAATCGCGATGGATATCTCGCCAGATGGCTCGCAACTCGTGGCGGTAGATCCAAACATTCAGGAAGTAGATTTTATTGACCTGCAAAATTTCACCTTTACAAGCCGGGTAACCACTGGTGCTTACCCGTGGGATGTAAAATTTTCGCCAACCGGTGCCTTCGTTCTCGTCGCTGGTGAAGATCAGGTTTTGAAAATTGATACCTCTAATTTTCTTGTTTCAACTGAACTTTACGTCGAGCACGTCTACTCCGTGGCCTTCTCTCCACGAGGTGACTTCGCCTTGGTTAACTCTTACCTTTGGGAAAACTCTTATCTCACAATTTTGCCTTTCGTGGTTCCCGATATCGTTCCAACCACAATTCTTCAGGTGAAGCGTCCAGTTATTTCACGTACTGGAGCTGCAATCAGCTGTTCTAGCGGTAACTACGCACTCTTCGATAAATCAGGGGAGGAGCGATCTTTGCCTCTCACCTCGCAGAAGTTTGCTTTCCAGCAAAATGGAGTTGAAGTCTCCACTAATTCCACTCTTAATAACTCGGCAATTTTAGATTCGACTAAAGTTGTGGCTGGAGCGCTGTACACATGCAGCCAGACAATCAATATCTCAGGAGCAATCGCCACCTTTTATTCATTGTCCGAGAATGATGTTGCTGCAGCTAAGCGAGTAGAGGCGGCCGCATTGGCTCAGAACTCAAAAAAGCACTGGAGCGACTTTGCTGCTGGTCTCACGGCACATCGACAGGCAATCGCGAACTCTCCTCAGAAGATTTCAAGTCTCACTTCTGAGTGGCACCAGACAATCCTCGCTCTTCAATCTGCGAAGAGTGCTGCAGATGCAGCGACTCACCAGGCATACCTCGCATCCCTTGCGAGCAAGGGTGAACTTCTCCAAAACTAATCGGGGGTTAAGTCATGAGTAAATTCCACTGGGTTCAGAAGTATTGGAAGAGTCTGCCGCATCCCATTCGTTGGGTGATTGCAGCTACGGTTGGATCGACGCTGGTTGTACTTGGCCTGATCTTCCTTGTGTTGCCCGGCCCTGGAATTCCGTTAATCATCGCTGGCTTAGCCATCCTTGCGACTGAGTTTGCCTGGGCAGAGATCTTGCTCAATAAGACTAAGCACCACGCATCGCGTGCCATGAATAAGGTTCGTCGCCGCAAGTAGTTCGCAAGGTTCAGCTCCAACAGATTGTGGATAACCAAATTCGTGTGGTTAGGAATCTTGGCATCCTTC
>CAIUHB010000253.1 GCA_903898855.1 uncultured Actinomycetes bacterium
AGTCACATCTAGAACTTGTTCGTCGCCTCAACATCATCTCTACTCCCACTACATTGATTCTCAATCATCAAGGAGTGGAAGTTGGTCGCGCAGTTGGCGCGCCAAAGCGGACGCAGGTAGTCGCTGCTCTTGCTGTAATCTCTTAACTGCAAGTATCTCGCGTTAAGGCTAAATCACGGGAAAATCGCTCCCTCATCGCACCCGTTAGACTTTGACCATGGCCGACCAACATGAATTGCGCGATAAGGGGCTTCGTCTTACTCCCCAACGTGAATTAGTTCTGCAAGCAGTCCGTGAACTCGGACACGCAACTCCAGAAGAGGTGGCCGAGAAAGTTCGCCTTACCCATCCCGGAATTAATCTCTCTACCGTCTATCGCAACCTTGAAACTCTTGAGAATGTGAATTTGGTACAGCACACCCACCTCGGTCATGGTGGTGCGACTTATCACGCAGCCGAAGAACTCACTCACCTGCACTTGGTCTGTGGCACTTGTGGCTCGGTGGGCGATGCTCCGATCGAGACCGCTGCCTCATTTGTGCAGTCACTCTCTGATGATTACGGCTTTAAGACCGATGTAACGCACTTTGCCATCTATGGCACATGTGTCGCTTGTTTCGCAAAAGCGTAGACTCTGGCGTATGAGCGCCGTACTTGTCGAAGAGGGTATTGATAAGGGCGCAGTCTGGCATTTTGGCCAACCCAATCACGAACAGCGCGCACTGTACGAAGGTACTGCTTGGGCAGACCTTTCCCATCGCGCAGTAATTACGGTTGCAGGCGAAGATCGTTTGAGGTGGCTTCATGATTTAACCACTCAACATCTACTAGAACTTCCAGCGCTCTCATGGACCACCGCACTGATTTTGGATCCACAAGGACATGTTGAACACCAACTTTTTCTAGTCGATGATGGAACTACTATATGGATTCACACTGAGGCAGAGCGAGCCCCTTCATTAGTTGAATACCTCAACAAGATGAAGTTCATGCTTCGAGTCGATGTCATGGATCGCACCAATGAATTTGCAGTGATGCGCGCTCCGGGCAAACCCGATGCAATGGGTGGGCCATACGCGCTTATCTCCCGAAATGATTTAGCTGACACAACAGCAGCCTGGTCTGAGAACAGTATGCAGATTGGCACCTGGGCACTTGAAGCCGAACGGATCGCTGCCGGTCGCCCGCGCATTGGTTTGGATATGGATTACAAATCCATCCCTAATGAATTAGGACTACTTAATACTTCAGTGCATATGCAGAAAGGCTGTTATCGTGGCCAAGAGACGGTGGCGAAGGTTTTTAACTTAGGTCAACCACCCCGTCGCTTAACGCTGCTGCATCTAGATGGCAGCATGGTTGATCTGCCAGCCCATGGCGCCCCAGTCGAATTAGATGGAAAAGAAGTAGGTTTTATCGGCTCAGTTGCTCGACATTATGAACTGGGTCCGATTGCACTTGCCCTCATTAAGCGCAACGTGGCAGTTGGTGCAGTACTTACCGCTGCCGGGATTCCGGCTTCGCAGGAGTTACTTAATAAATAAGGGCTTGTGCGTTATCTGCAGTAATTTCTTCAACAAAAGTTGTGGCGCCCTTAATCACAATTCCTGGAATCAAATCTGATTCATTGAGGTTTCGGCGTGCAGCACATTGCGAACAAAGCGTCATCGTTCCGCCAGTCACAATTGCATCGCGCAATCCAGCAAGAGATGCAGCGTGTGCGAGTGTAAATTCTTCAGCTTTA
>CAIUHB010000254.1 GCA_903898855.1 uncultured Actinomycetes bacterium
CAAGCATTTAGTGAATGATAAGGATTATCTACTGGATGCAATTGAGAAAGTGCTCTCCGATAAGGCTGCAGAAGTTCGCCAAGACATTACCGAGGGAAATGAACTTGCAGCGCTCCAGCCACAAGCACTTTCAATTCTTCGACTTATCGCCGAGGGTTATAACAATGCTGAAATCGCCATTCGCTGTGATCTCTCTGTTAAATCGGTAGAACGATGGATTGAACGCCTCTATCGAGATCTACAGATTGAGGCGAAGGGAGCAATTAATCCTCGAATTGAGGCGGCTCGCCGATTCTTTACAGTTGCCGGCATTCCAGAGCGCAAAGTCGATCAGTGAAACGCATCCGCCTACTGCAACTGAAGTATCTCTTCTCTTGGCAAGTCTTTGGACTATCTTCTATCTGGGCGCTCTTTTTACACTTCGCCGATACCGCAACTAATGAGGATTCACACTATCTAATCCGGGTCATCATCGTTCTACTGCTGCAGTTAATGATGTTTGGCACTATCTACATTCTGGCGCAGCCCTTCTCTTACAGAACGAGGCCAAGCCTGCAACCAGTTATTCTCTTCGTGATTGTGATGGTCGCAGCAACGACCCGTGGCGCTCTCCTGGGCTTAGCTCTGCGCCGCTTTGCCTTTTCTGAGAGTTACCCGGTGTTCAACCGCGCTATGTCATCGCTTTCAAATATGACGCTTCAAATAACGCTTTCGACGATTGTCTTTGCCTCAATCAGGACTCACAACACTCGAAAAATTCGTCTTATCTCCGAAAATGATCATCTAACTATGCTTACTAGCGCCGCGAATGGCTCGCTTTCGCTGATGGGAGAGCAGACCGCCGAACCAATTCGGCAAGAGTTGCTCTCTGTTGTAAGCGCTCTGCCTGCAAATAACTCGAAGGTCACTTTAGAAGTACTCAAGGCGACCATTGATGAGGTTGTCCGACCTCTGAGCCATGCCCTTGAAAGTGAACTTACGTGGCAGCCGCCAGTGATTCCAAGGAGGCAGGCACGCTTTAATTGGAAGAGGGCGCTGGCGGATGCCGCAGTTCCAAAATTTATCTCGCCACCATGGATCCTATTTGGCCTCATGGTGGGTCTAATACCTAACCTCCTGTATGAAGTAGGAATTTTTAAAGGACTCTTCTTCGCCCTTCACGCCTCAGCTTTCGGTTTCGCGCTCTTCCTACTTGCTAAGTTAATAAGCACAGGAGTTGTCACACTTACTAAATCTGATTCAGCGCAGACTAAGCGGGTGCTATTTTTCATTACGTTAGGGCTCGCCGGTTTAGCTCTGGGAGAGTACGCACGTCTATTTCTTCAGGGTGAAAGCACTCGTACGCGCTTTCTCGTTCTGGCACCCGTTGCAACGATAATTGTTGGAACGCTGGTAGCAATTTTGAACTCGATCTTCGCTAAAGTCGATGCCATTGAGCGTGAACTCAAAGAGAACGCCGAGGATCTCTCGTGGACACTTGCAAAGACGCGTGAAATCAGACGTCATGCAGAGCGCACTTTGGCAAATATCCTTCATGGAAAGGTACAGGCCGCATTCGCAGCGGCATTTCTCCGAGTTGAGATGGAGGTCGATGCTGGAAACGACAGTAGTGCTGCCATCATCAATGTGAAGAAAAATCTTACTGATTTCTTAAACAAGTTAGATTTTAGTTACGCGATTCCAGAAGCGTTGGCAGTTACCGTCTCCCGCATTCGCACCACCTGGCTTGGGGTTTCTGAGATCACTTTTTCAGTTGAGCCAGAGTTGGAGCAGCAAATTAATCTCGATATCTTCTGCCTAACAACACTCAATGACATTCTCCCTGAACTCTGCTTCAACAGCATCAAACATGGCAAGGCAACAAAGATTGCAATCTCGATTATCCGCCAACAGCAGCGAGTCATTGAAGTTGTTGTAGTTGATAATGGCACAGCTGACTTATTCGAACTTCGTGTGGGTATGGGAACTCGCCTGCTGAATGACTGTGCAATTCGTTGGTCACGCGAACGAGTTGCTAGCGATACGGTGATAAAAATCGTTCTACCTATCGGAGATGATGTACTAGAAACTCTTTCTTCTCAGAATTTTATTCTTCAAAATCCGAAGATAGATAAATAGAATTCTAAGTTGTTTCACCACTGCCCACGAATGTTTATTTGTGAGAGCTCGAATGTGACGATGGGCAAGATCCAAATCGGATGAGAGTTCACCAACTTGCGCTTCAAGTTCAGAGATTCTTCTCAGATCACTAGGGATTTCTTGGTAGCTCTTCTGAATCAGTTCGGAACCAACAATCCAGTTCTCGCCACCTAACTTTTCGCCAATGTGGACGGCGTTATAGCGGGCAGGATCGGAGGAGAAGATCGCAACAAAGTCAGCCCAGACGGCTTTCTCTGGTCGAGTTGTAAACGACTCTACAAGCTTGATGGGGAACCCTTCCGTCTCCGCCCATTTTTCTAAGGCTAGGCCGGCATCGGGATAGAACCGAAAGGCATCAAGGGAGTGGCGATGGAAGTAGCCCTGGCTCGGCACAGTCAGAAGTATGAGTCCACCCGGTTTAAGTACGCGTGCCATCTCAAGGAAGGTCTTCCAAAATTGAATATCATGTTCAAAGACTGAGGATGCAACAACCAAATCAAAACGAGAGCTCTCAAATGGAAGTGCTTCACCCACTCGTACCGTCTGATCCACCCCCGGCGCATCGTCGAGATCTACTCCAAACCAGCTCATATTCTCGAGCTTCTGATCGCGTAAGCCACCATTTACATTAGCGGAGCCAATTTCAAGTACGGAGAAATCCCCTTCTTTCGGGATATAACTCTCTATAAATTGGTTAAATGTTCGGCTGACTGACCAGTGCATTTGTACTCCACCCACATTCTCGTTGCAATATTTTACCGTTTTTACTTTCTATATCGGATGTAGCCATTTGTTGCCCATGTGAAATTTTGACCAAAGTAGTCACATAACTCTCGATCCACCTTGCACGCCTTGCCGTACTTCTTGAGATGTCGAGCAATCGCCCGATTTGGGCCATCTTTATACTCTTTATGTCCAAGTTCATGAACGATTCCGTCCTCAATAATGATGTACTCCCCTGCCGCCATGTAGGGGTGGAAGAAATCAAGTGCTGCTTTACAGCCATCGTAAGTATGGGGTCCATCTTCAATAACTAAGAGCGGTCGTTCGCACTTTTCGAGTAAATCTGGAAGGGCAGACTTTTCCAACGTGTGGATATCGCCGTAGATAAAATTAACACGTTCGATCGTGAAATCTGTGACTGGATTGATATCCACGGAGATTATCTTCGTCTTTAAGCCATGGCTCTTTGTAACATCAGAGAGCCAGAGCGCGCTTCCCCCTTCTGCCGAACCCACTTCGACAATAGTGGCGGGCTTCAGCTTCTCGATAAGCAGTTGGTAGATCGCTAAATCAAATGGATTCTTCAGGCAGGAGCGTCCGCGATAGGTGTAGTTCATAGTTCCGCGCTGAATCGTTTCAAGATGCGCCTTAGGTAACTTTGAACGCCGGATTCGCCTCGTAAACATCGCACCATCGTATCTTCGTCGGCAACCAGCGCGATGCTTCTGCGCAGGCACGTTCAGCCATCTGGACAGAGTGCCCGCCATAGCGAAAAATTCGTTACATTTTGCATATGAAATCTCTTCTCATTCATGGCAAGCTCGATCTCCGCGAGGAGGACGCTCCCACACCAGAGCCAATGAGTGATGAGGTTCGAATTCGGATGGCGTATGCGGGCATTTGCGGATCAGATCTTCACTATTACTTCGAGGGAGCAAACGGCGCATTTATCGTGAAGGAGCCATTGTCCCCAGGACATGAGGTTTCGGGCGAGGTTGATCTCGATCCAAGTGGTGAATTTGCCCCTGGAACTGCAGTGACTATCCATCCAGCAACCTTTGGCACCCTCATTGCAGGGTTAGAAGGTGCGCGACATCTCTGGCCCGGTGGTGCATATCTAGGTAGTGCTTCAACCTGGCCACATACTCAAGGTGGGGCTTCAGAATTTCTCGTGGTGAAGAAGTCGATGTTGCGTGTTCTTCCTTCTGGTGTCGATCTTAAGGTTGCGACGCTAGCGGAACCGCTTGCAGTAGGGCTGCACGCAATTGCAATCGGTGGCGGTGTGAGTGGCAAGAAAGTCCTCGTCTCTGGTTCTGGTCCCATTGGCTTACTCGCTGCCGCTGCCGCTCTTGCCCAAGGAGCATCTGAAGTAGTTGCCTCTGATGTCATTGAGCCAGCGCTTGCTCGTGCGCGCGCACTCAGCGTCACGGGCACCATTCTCATTGGTAAAGATGAGATGCCTGAGAATTACTTTGACCTCGTCCTTGAATGCTCTGGCGTCGCCCCCGCACTCTCTTCAGCCATTGTCGCCGTTGCTCGCCGCGGAGTAATTGTTCAAGTAGGAATGCTGGCTGCAGGTCCGCAACCGATTGCCATCGCGCCACTTGTTTCAAAAGAAGTTCAACTGCGTGGCACATTTAGATTTAATGATGAGATTGATGCCGCGCTCCTTATGCTGGCAGCGCACCCACAACTTTCTTCAACAATCACGCATACCTACCCTGCATCCGAGGCGGTGACTGCCTTTGAGGTTGCAAAGGACTCGAAACTCTCGGGCAAAGTTCTCATAGAGCTGTGGCGTTAGTGGAAGCCTTATCAAGGAAGAGTGCACCACAAGGAGTACTCACTATCGATGAAATTCCTACAACTGGGATTGTCCACATCGGCCTTGGCAATTTTCATCGAGCTCACTTCGCAATTTACACCGCGGATGCAGTTGCAAAGAGTGGCGGTGATTGGGGAATCTTTGCCTACTCCATGCG